>DATLCH010000092.1:0-6064 GCA_035526465.1 Candidatus Limnocylindrales bacterium
GAGGGGATACCCCGGCAAGATTTCCCGCATACTGTAAGCGTTCTGCTCTGCAAAGGCTGTTTGAGCTCATAACTGTTGTTAATCGATTATGGCCAGAGCGATTGGAGTAGTTGGCGCCGGCGGGTGGGGCACCGCGCTGGCCAAAGTGCTCGCCGATAACGGCGAACAAGTGACGCTTTGGTGCCATGGCCTGGCCAGTTTCAACGAACTGACCGAAAGCCGGCAAAACCGAACCTACCTCCCCGGCATTTCGCTGCCCGAAAGTGTCGCGGTCACGCGGACGTTAACCGACGCAGTAGCAGCTAAAAAGTTAGTGATCTGCGCCGTCCCTTCCCACGCGGTGCGCGAAGTTTTTGCCGGCGCAGCTGCCGATATCGACCCCGGCTCAATTTTGCTGTGTGGCACCAAAGGACTGGAAGAATCGACGCTGCAGACAATGGCGGAACTCTTTGCGGAAATCTTCGGAGCATGGGGTAAAGAGCGGCACGGATTTCTTTCCGGACCAACTTTTGCCATCGAAGTTGCGCGTGGCCTGCCTGCCGCAGTGACGGTTGGCGCCTATTCAGAACGTATCGCACGCGAAATTCAGGAAATTTTGAGTACCCCCAGTCTGCGGGTGTATACCTCGCTCGATGTCGTTGGCGTGCAAATTGGCGGCGTGGTGAAAAATGTCATCGCCATCGCCGCCGGCATCAGCGATGGTTTGGGACTTGGACAAAATGCCAGAGCAGCATTGATTACCCGCGGCTTGGCGGAGATTACCCGGTTGGCGACGCGCATGGGCGCCGATTCGATGACTTTGGCGGGCTTGCCGGGATTGGGCGACTTGGTACTTACTTGTGCCGGCGACCTGAGCCGTAACCGTGCAGTGGGTTTGCAGATTGCTGCCGGCAAGACTTTGCAGGAGATAATCGGGGCGACTCGCACCGTCGCCGAGGGGGTGCGCAATGCTCGCGCGTTGCACGATTTGGCGCAGCGGTTGGCGGTCGAAATGCCCATCGTCGAACAGATGTACCAAGTGCTCTATCACGGCAAAAAGCCGGCCGACGCGGTGCGCGATTTGATGCAGCGATCATTGAAATCCGAGGTCGGTTAAAATTGACTTCGCTGGAGCGGTATGATTGATATAGTCACTTGGCCGCACGGGCGGTCTGAGAGGGAAGTATTCATATATGAGTAAAAGAACCTATCAACCGAGCAATATTCGAAGAAAGCGCACCCATGGATTTCTCGCTCGCATGGCGACGCCCGGAGGGCGCAACGTGATCAAACGGCGGCGCGCCAAGGGGCGCAAGAAGCTGACGGTGTCGGTGCCGCCCAAGCGAGCACGAACATAGCTGCGAGGGGAAGGTCCTGAAGGGTACACAAGCGTTTCCGAAATCGGCCCGCCTGAGAAAACGACCCGAATTCTTGCGATTATCGCGATCCGGTTTTAAGTTTCATTCCGAAAATTTTGTCGTTATCAGCAAGCCCAACGATCATGCCGAGTCCCGCGTGGGTATCACCGTTAGCGGCAAGGTTGGCAATTCAGTGATCCGCAATCGGATCAAACGGCAAGTTAGGGAATTTTTCCGGCGTCGCCGCGCGGCGTTGCCGCACAGCGTAGATTTCCTGGTCATTGCACGGAACAGCGCGGTGAACCTGACGTCCACTGTGCTCGACGACGAATTGGCCAAGAGTTTCTCGCCACCGCACGCGCGCCGCCAGGGATGATCGCGTGAGCCGCTGGCTGCTAATATTGCCGATTCGCGTTTATAGGCTGACGATCTCGCCATGGCTGCCGCCCGCTTGTCGGTTTTACCCCACCTGCTCGGATTATGCTCAAACCGCAATTAGTCGCCACGGCGTACTCAAAGGACTGGTTTTTTCTCTACGGCGTTTCTGCCGCTGCCATCCTTGGAGCGCCGGTGGTTACGACCCCGTCCGATGAATGTGATCAAATAAATTAATGGATAAACGCGCACTCATAGGCATAGCTCTGTCGGTCCTGGTGTTGGTCGGTTACCAGGAGTTTATTAGCCGTTATTATGGTCCCGCGCCGGTTAGCCAAGCGCCGGTCGTCGAAAAAAAAGCAACCGCTTCGCAAGAGGGGACCGCGGCGCCAACCCCCAGCGTCCCTGCCTCGGCAACCGCCCGAGTAGCGCCACCGAACGCACCGTCTGGCCAGGCGGAAAAGCAAGTTATCGTTGAAACCGATAACTACATCGCCGTATTCACCACCCAGGGTGCGCGGCTCAGAAGTTTTCAGCTAAAGCACTATCGCGCCAGCGCTGAGCCCAACAGTCCGCCCTTTGAAATGATCGCGGCGGCGAAAGATATGCCGTTGCCCCTCGGAGTGCACTGGCAAACGCCGGCGCCGTTCGACGATGCGGCAGTGATTTATTCGGTCCAGGGCACAGATGTTAAACTCACCGGCGCTGCCAAGGCCAAATTGGTTTTTGAGGGCCAGACCGCTGACGGCGTGACGATTACCAAGTCACTGACGTTTACCGGCAGTCTTTATCCGATTCAGTTCGATGTTGCGGTGCAATCGCCGGCGGGAAATGCGCCTGTTCCCGAGGTGATGCTGACGGAAAAAAGCGATCATACGGTCGCTAATCCGGACGCGCCATTTGAGGGTTTTATTGCTTTAGTCGATAACAAGATCAAGCGTGAACCTTCGGCGGAAGCGGCGAAGGGACATGAATTTACCGGTGACGTTGCTTGGGCCGGTTTCGGATACACTTATTTCTTCTTTTCTTTGATACCGGACAATGGTAGTGGCCACAAAACTTCAGTGCGGCAAAATGGTGCCGCGCTCATTGCTTCGCTGAGCGGACCAAGTTCGACTGATCACTATCGTCTTTTTATCGGACCTAAAGAGCTCGAACTTCTGAAGTCGGTCGGCAAGGACCTCGACCGCGCGATCGATCACGGCTACTTCGGGTTTGTTTCCGTGCCCCTGCTCTATGTTCTCCATTTCTTCCATCGCTTCACCGGCAGCTATGGGCTGGATATCATCATATTGACGGTGCTCATCAAAATAATCATGTGGCCGTTGACGCATAAGAGCTTTACCTCGATGAAGGCGATGCAGAAGCTCGGGCCGCAGATGGAGAAGCTTAAAGAGCGCTACGCCAACGACAAAGAGAAACTCAACAAAGAAATAATGGATCTCTACAAGCGCAACGGCGTCAATCCGCTGGGCGGTTGCTTGCCAATGGCGCTGCAGTTCCCGGTTTTCATAGGTCTCTACAATGCCCTCAGCACGCCCATCGAGTTGCGTCATGCGCCTTTCATGTGGATCCCGGATTTGTCGCGGCCGGATTGGCAGGCGCTGCCGTTCATGTTTAACGGTTGGCATTTAGGTATTCCGATTCTCACGATCATCATGGGTGCCACGATGTTCATCCAACAATGGATGACGCCCTCGGCGGGCGATCCCAATCAGAGGAAAATGATGATGTTGATGCCGCTTATGTTTACATTCATGTTCGTATCATTTCCCGCCGGCTTGACCGTTTACTGGCTGGTGAATAACGTTCTAGGTATCGCCCAGCAGTACTGGATCAACCGCAGCGATAAGTAGCCGAGGAAGATCAGCTATGGATTTCGTCGAAACCGAAGGCGATAACATCGATGCCGCCATTCAGAACGCGCTCAAAGCGCTCGGTGTGGGGCGCGAAAAGATTACGATCGATATCATTTCTGAAGGGCGCAAAGGGATTCTTGGATTTGGCGCGCAGAAAGCAAAGATTCGCGCTTCGTTGCGTAAACTGACTGTCGAACAGGATATAGCGCCAGCCAACCCACAGGCTATAGAAGCTTCGGTACATGCGCCGAACCTTAGACCACGTGCGCCGGAGCGGCGTGCCCCCGAGACGCGCCGGGCGGAGCCGCCAAGGGGTGACCCCAGAGCTAGAGCGCCGGAACCAAGACCGCAAACAGCCGATCGTCCACGACCAGAACCACGTTCGGATAGCGTCCCGCGTCCAGCTACAGCACTGCGGCAGCAGTCGGAAACGCGGCCAGACGCACCGCCCCCGCTGACCGCCGCGGAAATTGCGTCCATGGTCGAAAAGGCCAAGAGCGCGCTGGCGGAAATTCTCAACCTGATGGGTATGAACGCGTCGGTAGAAACAAAAGCCGGGAGCGATGCCGATGAGACAATACTCGAAATCAAAAGCGAAAACAGCGGCTTGATCATCGGCCGCAAAGGTCAGACCCTTGAAGCTTTGCAATACCTGGTCAGCCGAATCGCCGGTGAGCGGCCGGGTAATGAAGCGCCGCATATCGTCATCGATATTGAGAACTACCACGAACGGCGCCGCCAGACCTTGCAAGATATGGCGCTCCGATTGGGCGAAAAGGCCAAACGCCAGCGCAAGACCGTGACTGTCGACGCGCTCAGCGCCGCCGACCGAAAGATCGTGCACGCGACTCTGCAAGACGATCAATGGCTGACGACGCGCAGCCTCGGCCAGGGTGCCTATCGTCGGCTGTTAATCATTCCCGAAGGCGACCGAAGAATCAGAGACGAGAACCTTACGGAGCGTGAAGGCGGCCGGCCGCAGCGCGGCGGTCGGCCTAACCCGCCGACGCCCGAAGAAGATGACAGCTAACCGTTAACCTGCACTGAGTCAGGAGACGAGGAAAAGAACCTCTTGCCGCGACAAACGGCACCGCAGCATTATCGTATGCTGCGCGCCTTCACAGTGCGTTTTGTTGACATCAGTTGTCGGAAATATCTAAGTTGACCCTAAAGACCCGGTTCTCTATAGTTGAGTCATGATTGAACGCCGCAAAACCAGGCAAATCCAGGTTGGGAAAGTGAAAATTGGCGGCGACGCGCCGATTACTGTCCAGTCGATGACCAAGACCGATACTCGGGATGTTCGCGCAACCGTGCAGCAGATTTGGTCCTTGGAAGCAGCCGGCTGCGAAATCGTCCGCTGCGCCGTGCCGGTACGCGAAGCGGCGGAGCAACTCGGTGAGATCAAGAAAAAAATCCGTATTCCCTTGGTTGCCGACATCCATTTCAATTATAAGCTTGCGCTGATCGCCATCGAGCAGGGCGTCGACGGCTTGCGGCTTAATCCTGGCAATATTGGCGCGCGCAAGTATGTCGAAGAAGTAGTTAAGGCCGCCTCGGAGCGCAAGATCCCAATCCGCATCGGCGTCAACGCCGGTTCCTTAGAAAAAGATCTATTGCAAAAGTACAACGGCCCGACTGCGGCTGGAATGGTCGAGAGCGGACTGCGCCATATTCATATCCTTGAAGACGTCGGTTATTCCGAGATCAAAATATCGCTCAAGGCGTCCGATCCGCTCATGATGATCGAGGCGTATCGTCTGCTCGCCGCTCAGGTGGACTATGCTTTTCATCTCGGCGTCACCGAAGCCGGGACGCCCGGCATCGGAACGATCAAATCCGCTGTGGGTTTAGGGACGCTCCTGGCCGAGGGCATCGGCGATACCATTCGTGTGTCGCTGGCCGCCGACCCGGTGGAGGAAGTGCGCGTTGGGCTGGAAATATTGAAAGCGCTCAAGCTCCGCAAGGACGGTATGTTTTTCGTCGCCTGTCCCTCGTGCGGCCGCGCCGATGTCGATCTCGTATCACTGGCTAAAACGGTGGACGAACGGATGCTGCCGTACAGCAACCGAAATATTCACGTCGCCGTCATGGGATGCGAAGTCAATGGTCAGGGCGAGGCGCGGGCGGCGGATCTCGGTGTCGCCGGCGGCAAGGGCATCGGCCTCATCTTCAAGCGCGGTGACGTGATTCGAAAAGTTCCCGAAGCGCAGATCGTCGACGCGCTGATGGAAGAAGTCGAAAAGCTCGTCGCGGAAAAAGATGCCGAAGCACCGGCGACGGTCAACTGATCTTTTCGTTTTATTCGTCAATCCCAGCTTTAGTCGAGTTCTTATGCGATGGAGTAAAACGCTCATCCCGACACTGAAAGAAGATCCGGCCGATGCCGAGGTAGTCAGTCACAAGCTATTGGTGCGGGCCGGCTATATTCGTCAGATCAGCCGCGGCATCTACGATTATTTTCCGTTGGCGTTAAAGGTGATCCGTAAGATC
>DATLCH010000110.1:0-4283 GCA_035526465.1 Candidatus Limnocylindrales bacterium
ATGATGCTCGATATGCAAAATCCCAAACATCCCGAAGAAGTGATGCGTTGGTGGATGCCGGGGCAATGGGTGGCCGGCGGCGAGACGCCCAATTTCAAAGGCGCCGATACCCGCTGCCACCACCCGATCCGGCGTGGCGATCGGCTTTACATCAGCTACTGGCATGGCGGCTTTGCCATCGTCGATATTTCCGATCTCAGTAAGCCGCGCACCGTCAGCACCCTCGATTGGAGTCCGCCCTATCCCTGTCCGACCCATACGACGTTGCCGCTTCTGAATCGCATCATGGAGCGCGACTGGTTGATCGTCACCGACGAGGAAGTCGGTGAAAAATTGAATGAAACTCACAACGCGTTTCTCTGGGTGGTCGATATCACCAAAGAAGATCTGCCGCTGCCCGTCGCTACGTTCATCGTCCCGTTCGAGGGCAAATCGACAAGTCATAGCCGCTTCGGCGCGCACCAACCCGCCGAGCAAGTCTACGGCAATACGCTCTACGTCACCTGGTTTGCCGGCGGTTTGCGCGCAGTCGATTTCTCCAATCCATACCAGCCGAAAGAAGTCGGCTACTACGTCCCCAACCCCGGTAAAAATCAGAATGTCGTCATGAGCAACGACGTCTTCCATGACAAAGACGGCAAGCTGTATTTGATCGACCGCTATGACGGGTTGGAAATTCTGGAACCGCAGATCTAGCTGAGGTTCAAAACGTTCAATCCGTTCAACCGCTTCGCTCCGTTCAATCCCCCACCTCTGTCCTCCCCCGCGACGCGGGGGGGATGTCAGGAGGGGGCTTGAGCGATTTGAACGGCTCGAACGTTTTGAACGGAAGTTGTTGATGAAACTCTACAACGTCGCCTATTCGGGGAATTCGTATAAAGTGCGACTCCTGCTGGCACACTTAAAAATTGTCTGCGAGATCATCGAAGTCGACATCCTGAATGGCGCAAGCCGCACAGCTGAGTTTCTCAAGATCAATCCCAACGGCCGCACGCCGGTACTCGATGACGGAGGCTTTATCCTGGCGGAATCGAACGCTATCCTCGCCTACCTCGCCAAGGGAACTAAATATCTCCCTGACGATCGCCGGACATTTGGGTCAATCTTGCAATGGATGTTCTTCGAGCAGTACAGCCACGAACCGTTCATCGCTACCTCGCGTTTCTGGAAACAGCACAAACCCGACTCCAACGAGAAAACCGCTCTGCTGGCGTCAAAACGCGACGGTGGCTGGGCTGCACTGCGGGTGATGGAAGGTCATTTAGCAAACAATGATTTTTTCGCCGGCGATTATTCCATCGGCGACATCGCCCTGTTCGCTTATACGCATGTCGCAGACGAAGGCGGGTTTCCGTTAACTGCTTTTCCGCATGTTCGCGGCTGGATAAAGCGTATAACGGAACAGGCTAACTTTGTCCCGATGTCGTCCTAGCAACCGATTTGACGCCGACCTGCGGCGGGCAACGCCATATAGCATTCCGCCGCCAACGCCGACTGACTGCTAGCTTGTCTGCTCGACTTTAGCCGCGTAGCGGCGCACTACGTACTCGCTCATACTCCGCGCCAGCTCGCGTTCTCCCAGAAAGATTTTCCCGGCGCTTTCTTTTTCCAGCAACGCCGCCTCTTCCTCGCTGTGCGTGCGCACGACTGCTTCGATGCGCGGGTTGACAGTCCGGGCGATTTCGATCATCCGGCGCACATTAACGGTGTCCGGGATGGCTATGACCAACATGCGCGCGCGCTGAATGTGGGCCTGAACCAGCACCATCGGTTCCGTCGCATCTCCCGATACGGCCGCCAGTCCTTTTTCCCGTGCCGCCGTGATAATTTCACGATTTTCCTCAGCGAGGACAAACGAGATCCCCTGCGCCTCGAGCTCATTTCCGATACGTCGCCCCACCCTGCCGTAACCGACCAGCACGACGTGGCCAGTGAGCCGCTTGAGATCGATGGTCATCGGCAGTGTCGCCAGCGGATCGTCGGGATGTTCGAAAAGTTGAGCGCGTTTCGATTTGGCCCTAATCCATGCTTGCAGAGGCTCGATGGCGTGAAAGACCACCGGGTTGAGGGCGATCGAAATAATCCCACCGACAAGAATGAGACTGCGGGCTTCTTTCGGCAATATCCCAAGCGACAGTCCCAATTGGCCAAGGATGAAGGAAAATTCACCGATCTGGGCCAACCCGGCCGAGACGGTTAGAGCAGTATTGAGCGGATAGCGAAACAGCATGACTAGGCCGAAAGCAGCGAGAGATTTGCCGACCACGACGATGCCGACAACTGCGAGCACGTGGTAGGGCTCGCGAATAAGCACCTGGGGATCGAAGAGCATACCGACCGAAACGAAAAACAGCACGGAAAAGGCATCCCTGAAGGGCAGCGACTCCTCCGCCGCCCGGTGGCTCAACGGTGATTCGCGCATCACCATTCCGGCGATGAACGCACCCAGAGCAAACGAGACTCCGAACATGACCGCGGCGCCATAAGCGATGCCGACCGCAATTGCGATGATGCATAAAGTGAAGAGTTCGCGCGGGCCGATCCGCGCGACATGCCAGGTGATCCAGGGGAAAATGCGCCGGCCACCGATTACCATCAAAGCGACAAAAAGCGCGACTTTGCCCAGAGTCCACGCCAGAGTGGACAACAACTCTTGACCGCCGGCTTGATTCTGCCCAGAACCGCCGAGCCACAAAGAAAGCGGCGGCAACAGCACCAAAACGAGCACCGTGACCAAATCCTCGACCACCAACCAACCAACCGCGATTCGTCCGTTAACCGTTTCTAAAATTCCCCGGCCTTCCAAGGCTCTGAGAAGCACAACCGTACTTGCGACGGATAACGCCAGGCCGAACACGAACCCTTCTGCTATGGTCCAACCCCAGAGACTCGTAACTGCAATACCGAGCACCGTCGCAACAGCGATCTGCACGATCGCCCCCGGAACGGCGATTTTGCGAACCGCCAGGAGATCATCGATGGAAAAGTGCAGTCCGACACCGAACATGAGCAACATGACACCGATCTCAGCGAGCTGAGCTGAGAGTTCGAGATCGGCAACAAAGCCCGGAGTAAATGGACCGAGGAGGATCCCGGCAGCGAGATAACCGATCAACACCGGAAGGCGAAGCCGAGCGGCTAGAAAACCGAAAGCCAATGCTGTGCCGAGCGCAGCAACGATGGTGGTGATCAGCGTAAGATTATGCGGCAACTGCAGGGCTCCTCTCGGTCCGCTCAATGAAGCTGAGTCGACTGACGACACTCATGCGCGGCACAGGACGAAACACATGCGAGAAGATACTATAACGTCGAGCTAGGGCAATACAGCGAGCATCAATCTACGAACGACGCCCCTCCTCCATCTCCTCCAACGTCCGCGGCCAGTCATCTTTGAGCAGACGCGACAAACTGCGATCGGCGAGCAATTTGCCGCCGGTCTGGCACTGCGCACAATAGTTGGTCTCGTTATCGGCGTAGACAATACGCTGCACCGGCGCGCCGCACACCGGACATGGTTTGCGATATTTGCCGTGAACCGCCATCTCGTCGCGGAATGCAGTCACGCGCTCAGGAAATTCTCTGCCGGTATCTTCGCGCAAGCGCTCGATCCACTCCGCCATGCAATCCCGCGTCGCTTGAAATAATCTTGCGATTTCGTCGCCGCTTAAGTATTTGGTCTGCTTTATCGGCGACAACTGCGCGCGGTGCAGTATCTCGTCTGAATACGCGTTGCCGATACCGCTGAACACGTGAGGATCGGTTAAGGTTCTTTTCAAGGTATGATTCTCGCGCAGGAGCGCGGCGCGAAATGACTGCAAGTCAGCATCGAAAATTTCCAGTCCGCCAGGATCATGCTCTCGGAGTTGCTCTCGCCCCTGGACCAGATGCAGCGAAGCCCGCTTCTTGGTTCCCATTTCCGTCAGCAGCAGCGTCGCCATTGGAAAATCAAAAGCCGCGTGACCGTACTTGCGCGGCACGGCGATGCCGCGCTTCTTCCAGTGAAACCTCCCGGTGATCATGAGATGAAAAACCAGGAACAGCTCGCCTTCTAGCTCGACGACAATGCGCTTGCCGATCCGCTCAAAACCAACAACTTTTTTGCCGTGCGCGGCGCCGATCGGCGGCTCAAAGGTTCGTAAGAGAAATGGATTGCCGAGACGGATTTTCTCGAGAGGCTGATTGAGCAAACGAGCCTGCAGTGCTTCGATGTAAATGGTGATGTCGGGCAGTTCCGGCATGGCTGAAAAAATTGATAATGGAGAATGGAGAATTGAAAATTAAAG
>DATLCH010000119.1:0-4739 GCA_035526465.1 Candidatus Limnocylindrales bacterium
CAATTCGACCGTGTTGGGGTCGAGCTGCGCGACAAGATCGGCATCGACAATGTCATGTGGGGCTCTGATTTCCCGCATCAAGAGTCCGACTGGCCCGACTCGCTCAAGATCATCGATAAAAACTTCGCCGGCGTGCCGCAAGAAGAACGACGTCGCATGGTCTGCGATAACGCGGTGGAGTTTTTCCGACTCGACTCGGCATGAGCAGCTGGTGATGTTTCGCTGCTTCGTTTCGATCCTATGGGTCCTATGCGTCGTCTCCGCCCGTCCATCGCACTCACAAGACAACTGGCAAACGGAATGGGACCGCACCGTCAAACTCGCCGAACAGGAAGGCCAAGTTGTCTACTCCGGCTGCGGCAGTCACGACTATCTCAAAGAGTTTCAGAAAAGCTTCCCTAAAATTAAGTTAACCAGCGTCGCGCTTTCGTGCACACAGCTGGTGTCGCGGATCATGGCCGAGCGCCGCGCCGGCAAGTATCTTGGCGACGTCGTGCGCTTTGGCCTCACTTCGGCGCATACCTTCTACCGCGCCAAGGTGCTTCAGCCCATCGACCAAGCACTGATCCTGCCGGAAGTGAAAGACGCGTCCAAATGGTGGCAAAACAAACTTCAATACTCAGACCCGGAAGGCAGATATTTGATCGTCCCGGCAGGCAGCATCTACGAGCGCTTCGCCAGTTATCATTCGGCGCTGGCGAGTCCGAGCGACTTCAAATCTTTCGCTGACATTTTGAATCCGAAATGGAAAGGCAAGATCGTCGCCACCGATCCCAATACCGGCGAAGGCCGCAACGGCGCGCGTTTTCTTTACCACCATGCCGAGCTCGGACCGAAGTATCTGCGCCGGTTGCTGAGCGAGATGGATATCACCTACTCACGGGATTATCGCCAGGCGACCGACTGGCTGGCGCAGAAGCGTTTCGCACTTTACCTCTTCAGCCAATCCGACGACACGCTCAACGCCAAATCCCAGGGACTACCGATTCAGGTCCTCGACACGAGCAACTGGAAGGAAGCGCCGGGACTCGACGCCATCGGTGGCGCTTATCTGCTGATGGACAAACCGGCTCATCCCAATGCCGCAAAGATTCTCGTCAATTGGCTGCTCTCGCGCGACGGTCAGATCGCCTTGCAGCGCGACGGCGAAAACGCCGGAAGCATTGATTCCCTGCGTACCGACATTCCGAAGAGTGATGTAAATCCGCTCATGCGCCGTAAAGACGGCGTCAAATATTTGGAGATGTGGAATCCAAACTGGATGAACATGAAGCCGGTGCAGGAGCTCATCGATCAGGCGATGAACGAAGGCAGAAAATCCTGACGCAACTTCTCCTTTTCAACTACTGCAACTTCTAATCTGCCGCGCGCATCCCTTTGCACTTTGGCCTGATTTGGTTACTCTCATCCCAAACCAACACGTTACGAAAGACGAACACGAACTGGAGTCCTTCATGGCCGAACCGACAGTCGTATGTCCGCAGTGCAAGACTGAAATCAAACTGACGGAATCTCTTGCCGCGCCACTGCTGGCCGACGTAAAGCGGGAGTTCGAGCAAAAGCTCGTACAAAAAGATGCCGATATGGCGAAACGCGAGCAATCGTTGCGTGAGCGCGCCGAGTCCGTCGAAAAGGCTAAAGCAAATCTTGATCAACAGATTGCCGCGAAGCTCCAACAAGAACGCATCCGCATCGCCGCCGAAGAGCAGCAAAAAGCCAAGCTGGTCCTGGGCAACGATCTCAATCAAAAAACTAAAGAGATCAGCACGCTGCAAGAAGTATTGAAACAACGAGATGCCAAGCTTGCCGAAGCGCAGCGGGCGCAGGCGGAACTGATCGGCAAGCAGCGTGAGTTGGATGACGCCAGGCGCGAGCTGGAATTGACGATCGCCAAACGGGTGCAAGCCGATCTCGCCGGTGAGCGTGAGAGAGCCAAGCGCGAAGCTGAAGAAGAACTTAAATTCAAAGTGATGGAAAAGGACCAGACCATCACGGCGATGCAAAAGCAGATCGAAGATTTGAAACGACGCGCCGAACAGGGCTCGCAGCAACTTCAAGGAGAGGTTCAGGAATTGGAGTTGGAGGCATTGTTAACGGCAAAATTTCCGCGCGACATGATTCAACCGGTGCCTAAAGGCGAATTCGGCGGCGACGTTTTGCACCGGGTCGTCGGTCCGACCAACCAGCCGTGCGGCACGATCCTATGGGAATCCAAGCGGACGAAAAATTGGAGCGACGGCTGGCTGCCCAAGCTGCGCGAAGACCAGCGTGCCGCCAAAGCCGAGATCGCCGTGATCATTAGCCAGGCCTTGCCGAAAGATATTGAAACTTTTGGTTTTACCGGCGAGGTTTGGGTCGCCGATCCCAAAGTCGCCCTGCCAGTGGCCATGGCGCTCCGCCAAACACTGATCGAGGTCGCATGCTTGCGCCAAGCATCCGAAGGTCAGCAGAGCAAAATGGAAATGATCTACGGCTACCTCACCGGACCGCGCTTTCGCCAGCGAGTTCAAGCGATTGTCGAAGCTTTCTCGTCCATGAAGAAGGATTTGGACGTCGAGAAAAAGGTCATCACCCGCCAATGGGCCAAGCGCGAAGAACAAATCGACCGGGTCATGCAAGCGACCGTCGGCATGTATGGCGACTTGCAGGGCATCGCCGGACGAACCCTTCAGGAGATCGAAGGATTGGAGTTTCAGGGGATGTTGGATTTTGACGGGGATAAATAGCCGGCTTCGACGACTCACGACCTCGGAACCCAATGAGATATTATAGTTTTCGAAAAGCTCCGAACGTTTTGAACGGAGCGCAGCGATTCAAACAACTTAAATCTACTAGTCTTAGGGATTCACCATGTCTGATCATTACGACGTGATAGTTGTCGGCGGCGGTTCGGCTGGCTGCGTATTGGCAGCGCGTTTGTCGGAGGACTCGAATCGCAAAGTTTTACTGCTCGAAGCCGGCCCGGACCCGCAGCCGATTCCTGATACCGTCGCCGATGCCGAAAAGACGACTTACGTTTTGCTCGAGAGCCCTTACATCCAGATGTATCCGACCAAGCGCAATTACGACGGCAGCGAGTTCTATTCGTTGGCCGGCCGCATCACCGGCGGCGGATCGTCGGTCAATATGATGGCGATCCCGCGGCCGATTAAAGCCGATCTCGACATTTGGGCGAGCCAGGGCAATCCCGAATGGTCATGGGACAAAGTCCGACCGGTGTTGCGACGCATGGAAGCCGATCAAGATTTTCCCAACGACCCGATCCATGGCAAATCGGGGCCGATTTACATCAAGCGCAAACATCTTTTCGATATCGAGCTTGGCGAGCAGGAGAACGCCTTGCTCGAGACGTTGGACAAGCTCGGCATTCCACGATTCTTGGACCAAAACATTCCGAATCCTTCCGGCATTGCACCGGTCGCGCGCAACAGTCGCGACGGCAAGCGCCAGTCGGCAACGATCATGTATCTCGATCCGGCGCGCCCACGAGCCAATCTGACGATCATCGATGAGGCGCCGGCGACCTCTCTCCTCTTAAACGGTAAACGCGTGACCGGCGTGCGCTATCGCAAAGCGGGTCAGGACCACAGCGTCAGCGCCGATAAGGTGGTGCTCAGCGCCGGCGTCTATCATTCGCCGCAGATCATGATGCTGTCGGGCATCGGCCCGAGCGCGCAACTGAAGCAGCATGACATTCCACTGGCTCATGACATGCCCGGCGTCGGCGAAAACTATCAGGATCACCCGATGCTGACCATGACGTTCAAAACCAACCCGGCGAATACCAAGCCGCTGATGCGCGGCAGATCGAGTTTGAAGCTCTACTTTAAAACCGATCCGGCTCGCGAGTATCTCAACTTCCACATCATTCCCCGCGAGGCGATTAGTATCTCCGGGATCGGCGACATGTTGGGCTTTTCGTGCAATCTGTTGGAACAGACCAATCGCGGCAAGCTCACGCTGCAAAGCGCCGACCCCGACGATCTGCCAAGTATCGATCCGCAGGTCTTGGAGCATCCGAAAGACATTGCGGCAATGCTGGCAGCGATGAAATTCGTCCAGCGCCTGACCACCAGCGAGCCGCTGAGTCAGTTCTTCGGCGAACTCTTTTCGCCGGGCGTCCACGAGGATTGGGAAAAGTTCGCGCGCTCCTCGTACACGAGCTACTACCATGGCGTCGGCACCTGCAAGATGGGTCCAGCGTCCGATCCGATGGCCGTGGTCGATCAACACCTGCGTGTGCATGGCTTCGACAATCTCTGGGTTGGCGATGCGTCGATCATGCCCACCGTAGTTCATGCCAATACAAATTTTACCGTCATGATGATCGCCGAACGGGCGGCCGAGTTCATCAAGGCTTCATCGCGATAGAGAGAAGCAACCATGGCGCGCATCGTCATCGAGACTAAGATTCGCGCGCCCATCGAACTGTGCTTTGATCTCGCCCGCGATGTAGATGCCCATCGAGAATCAGCGGCGTTTTCCGCGGAGCGAGTTGTGCCGCCCGGACGAACTGAAGGTTTACTTGAATTGGGCGATCTGGTCGCCTTCGAAGGCCGCCACTTTGGCATCAGGCAACGTTTCGTCGCGCGCATCACCAAACTCGATCGGCCGCACAGATTTGACGACGAGATGGTTGAAGGCAGCTTCAAATGGCTGCGCCATTATCACGAATTCTCGTTCAGCAACGGCATCACCACCATGCGGGACACCCTTGAATGGCAACCGCCGCTAGGCAT
>DATLCH010000136.1:0-2124 GCA_035526465.1 Candidatus Limnocylindrales bacterium
CTCTAGCTGAGGCCGCGTAAAGCTTGTCCGCTCCCACCCAAAGCAACGTCATCATCACCGCGATGATAGTCATGCGTCTCATTTATGCTCCCTTCGCCGAAAAGGTTTCGCCGGCGCACAACGTACGCGAAGCAGCCGACTGCCGTCAAGTTGCCACGCGTTGGTGCTCTTCGCGCAAAGACATTGACAAGAACATGAATTCCACCATAATCAGCCAACTCGGAGGATGGCGATGAAATTCTGGTCCTGGTTGTTGCTCTGCGCTCTTTCACTCGCGGCAACTCATCCTGTCGTCGCGGAAGATTTTTATCGTGGTAAAGTCATTCGCGTCATCGTCGGCGGCAGTCCCGGCGGCGGCTTCGACATCTACACCCGCGCCATGGCGCGCCACATGGGTAAGCACATTCCGGGCACACCGTCATTGGTTGTCGAGAATATGACCGGCGCGGGAACTTTCATCGCCGCCAAGTATGTGCACGGCAGCGCAAAACCCGATGGCCTGTCCATCGGCATGTTCAACGGCGGATTGATTCTCGGCCGGGTCCTCGGCATGAAGGGAATCGACATCGACATGCGCGAGTTGGAATATCTCGGGGTACCGGTCCAAGACAACCCGGTGTGCGCTTTGAGCCGAACCAGCGGCGTCACTAACATGGAACAGTGGGCATCGTCGAAGACGCCGATCAAATTGGGCGGCTTGAGTCCCGGAAACAGCACCAGCGATGTTGCGCGCATCATTCAGAGCGCACTCAATTTGCCGGTGCAACTGGTCGAGGGTTACAAAGGCACCAACGAGATTCGCCTCGCCGTCGACGCTGGCGAACTGCACGGCGGCTGCTGGGCATGGGAGACGTTGAAGACGGCTTGGGCCAAAGCGATTCCCGCCGGCGATATGAACGTCGTACTGCAAGTGACCGGTAAAAAACTACCGGAGCTGCCCAACGCGCCGCTCGCTCTCGACTTGGCCAAGAGCGACGAGGCGAAAACGCTGCTCCGCGCTGGCGCCATAGATCCAGCGGCGGTAGTGCGCGTCTATGTGACAACCCCACGCACTCCGAAAGACCGTTTAGAGATTCTGCGCACAGCCTTTGCCAAAACCCTAACGGATCCTGAGTTTGTCAGTGAAGCGAAAAAAGCCAACCTCGACATCAACCCGCTCACCGGCGAAGAAGTCAAGAAACTGGTCGACGATCTTTTCAAGTTGAATCCGGCGACAAAAACAAAACTGGTCAGCACCTTGATACCGAAATGACGTATGTGGGTTGGTGGGTGACTTGTGTTTTGGAGGATACGCCAAACCAGGATTCGGATTTGGCGCCGTAGAGAACGCGATAAAAGAGCTTTTAATCAGCAACCAACACCGCGAACTTGGTGCCTCGTGCGTAAATGTATGTGCGGGTAGGATGCGGGTGGACACAACAGAGGTTCCGTCATACGGCGAAAGCCGGTTCGATCCCCGCGCCTGGATGCCGGCCTGCGCCGGCATGACGGTTCAATGAAATATTTTCATACTCTGCAGACGAGCGTAAGCTCATGAACCTCTGTAGCGAAAATGCCTTCGCATCTTTATACCGGACGCATCGATAGTCTAGGAGACCGGATCATGTTGAAACCTTTCATTCTACGCCGACTCGCTCTGATAATTGCTGCCGCAGCGTTGCTCTGCTCAATAACCACGAACTCGCACGCCCAGGGCCCCGTGCTGAAGCCGGAGAAAACCACACTAGAAGTGGCCATCGCCGCCACTGGACCGCTGTATTTGCCGTTGCTGCTTGCCGCAGACGCCGGCTATTTCGACAGGCGTGGCTTGAAAGTGAATCTCACCCAATTGAGCGCCACCGCATCGGCGCAGGCACTCTTATCCGGCCAAGTCGACATTTATCAGGGCGGCACGGCAACGATTCATGCCAACGTCGCCGGTTCGGACATCATTTACATCGGTGCAGCGGTCGATAAAAGCACGCTGGTTTTATTCGGTCAGAAAGGGATTACGACGCTCGAAGCATTGCGCGGCAAGGCCGTAGCCACGACGTCGGTCGGCGCCTTCGGCGAGATCGCCATGCGCAAGTCCGCCAAGGAACGCGGCATGGAAGTCGGCAGGGATATCAAATTGCTCTATCACAA
>DATLCH010000148.1:0-7388 GCA_035526465.1 Candidatus Limnocylindrales bacterium
CGTGCTTGCAATATCAAATCAAGCGCTGCATGGGGCCCTGCGTGCTGCCGGTGGCAGCCGATGTTTACCGCGAGCAGGTGCGCCAGACTATGCTGTTTATCGAAGGCCGGCAGCAAGAACTCATAGACGAGTTGAAGCAGCGCATGTCGGCGAAGTCCGACGCCTTGGAATACGAGGCGGCGGCGCGAATTCGCGACCAGATTCAAGCAGTCGAAAAAACCTTGGAGAAACAGCGCATGGTGGCGCACTGGGGCAGCGACCAGGATATCTTTGGATTGTATCGCGAGGGCGGTTTCATCGAAGTACAGGTGCTGCTAGTGCGCCAGGGGAAGCTGACCGGCAGCCAGTCCTATTCATTGACAGATTTGGAATTTCCCGACGCAGAGATCATGGGCTCGCTCCTGACCCAGTTTTATCAGGGCCAGCGTTTCGTTCCTGACGAGATACTCTTGCCGGTCGAGCTCGAGGACACCGCAGTGCGCGAGGAGTATCTCGCCGAACATAAGGGCAAGAGCGTCAAGATTCTTTCTCCACAGCGCGGCGACAAGCGCCACTTGGTCGATATGGCGATCGACAACGCCAAGCAAAGTTTCGCCGACCGCCATGATCAGGAGAAAGCGCGGGAGAAAATGCTGCACGAGCTGCAGAACTCGCTGCGTTTGAAAAACTACCCTCATCGGATCGAATGTTTCGATATCTCGATGATCCATGGCGCCCATGCCGTGGGCTCGATGGTGACGTTCATCGACGGCGAACCGGATAAGAATCTTTATCGCCACTTTCGCATCAAGACCATCGGCGCTGAGTCGGGCGGCGACGATTTCGGCATGATGCTGGAGATGCTCAAGCGGCGTTTCAGCCGCGGCAAGGAAGAAGGCGATCTACCGGAACTGATCGTGGTCGACGGCGGCAAGGGACAGTTAGCCATGGCTTTAGCAGCCATGGCCGAGGTCGGCATCGACAATGTCGAGGCGGTAGGCTTGGCCAAGATGCGTGTTCAAGCGGCGCCGCGCAGCACAGAGATCGAGCGCTCGGAAGAGCGCGTATTCCTGCCGGGTCAGGCCAATCCAGTGATCTTAAAACGCAACTCCAATGCGCTATTCCTGCTCCAGCGCGTGCGCGACGAGGCCCATCGCTTCGCCATCACGCATCATCGAAAACTGCGTTCTCAGCAGACGCTCTACTCCGCCCTCGATAGAATTTCCGGTATCGGTGGCGTGCGCAAACGCGCGCTGCTGCGCGCCTTCGGCAGTATCAAGCGCATCGAAGAAGCGAACTTGGAGGACCTACTAAAGGTGCCGTCAATGAATGAAAAGCTGGCACAGCAAGTGCTCGATGCGCTGCGCCGACCGGAGTTAGCAACGCCGCAGACCGCCGAGTAAGCCACACCAACATGGCGGAGCGGGACGAGGCAGCTGGATTGGCAAAGGTGGTGTTCCACCCGTCGGCCTGGCTGATAGTCCCGACACTATTTCTCCTGCTCGGGCAAGCGGTCGCTGCGGCCCCTTGGCCGGCGCTTTCAAGCGAATGGCTGGCCGTCATTCCGTGTGCGATGATGCCGTTTTACCGGCGCTGGCGCTGCTGGGTCATCCTCGGACTCCTGGTCATTTTGGCCTTTTCGCTGGGCTACGTGCGTCATCGTGAAATTCTCTTTCCGGAATTTCCCGAGCACCATTTGCGATCAGTGATGCTGCGCCACCAGCAGGTTTTGATCGAAGGGCAGCTCACGATTGAGCCGGAGAGCCTTATCAATCGCCAACGCTGGATCGTCCGTGCCGAAAGGATTTGGCATCCTACCGGAGCCGAGGAGATCAGCGGTGATCTGCAGCTTAGCCTGCGCAACGCGCGGCGCGACTGGCGCTACGGTGACCGTATCCGTTTTTTGGTGCGGCCTAACCTGCCCCAGAATAGCGGCAATCCCGGGGGCTTCGAGTACGCAACCTATCTTTCTCGCCGACAGATCTACGTCACCGGATTTCTTGAAAATGATGCCGAAATTGAACTGCTCGCGCGCGATCCGGGCGTGATCCGCGGCGCGGTTGAAGATATTCGCCGGGAAATTCGCCGTTACGTGGACGCCACTTTCTCGTCCGATGGCGGCGCGCTGATGAAGGCTCTGACGGTGGGCGAGATGGGCGGTATACGCAAGGAAGTCCGCAACGCCTTTACCGCCGCTGGCGTTAACCATGTGTTGTCGATTTCCGGACTCCATGTCGCCATGCTGGGAGTTGTGATCTTCGCCGCGATCCGTTACGGCCTGTCGTTTAGCAACTATTTATTGCTGCGTTTTAGTTTACTCAAAGCGGCAACCTTCTTTGCGTTTTTGGCAGTGGTATTTTATACGGCGTTGGCCGGCGGCATGGTGCCGACCGTGCGCTCAGCGATTATGATCGGCGTCTATCAATTGGCTGTGCTGCTGGATCGGGAGGAGGAGGTCTTTGCCAGCTTAACTCTGGCGGCGCTGTTGATCGCATTGGTCTGGCCCGGTGTAGTTGCCGACATTTCGTTTCAGTTGTCGTTTCTTGCGGTCCTGTTTATCGCCTGGGGTATGCGTAATTTTTATAGGTGGCTGGCCCGGGAAAGGACACAAGAGCTGCCTCAAGAAAAAGGCTGGATCAAAGAAAAAGCGCGGCAGGCAGCCTTTCATCTGGCAGTGCCCTTGCTGGCGACTCTCGGTACCGGTCCGTTAATTGCGCACTACTTCGGAAATCTGTCTCTCGCCGGCTTCGTCACTAATCCGTTGATCGTGCCGCTGGTGGGATTTGTTGTCGTGCCCTTGGGTCTTACTATCGGTTTATTGACTTTCGTGGCAAGTGAATATGCTTGGCCGCTCGCCTGGCTCGGCGATCGTTTGGCCAATTGGACCATTGCCATAGTCGAGTATGTCGGGCGGTTACCGCTGGCAAGCTTTCGCGTCGCCTCGCCGAGTCTACTGGAGGTCGGCGCTCTTTATGCGGCTGTGATTGCCTTTTTCGCTCTGCGCAAGCGCAGCCATATAGCAGTCGCGGCCGGCATCTTTTTTGTCTTGCTCGTTGGTGACCTCTATTATTGGCGGGTTCAGCGTTACGACAGCAACCGATTGCGCATCACCCATCTAAACGTCGGCCAGGGCGATGCGGCGGTGGTCGAACTGCCCGGCGGCAAAGTTCTGGTGATCGATGCCGGCGGTGCTGCGGTGGGGGAGTTCGATACCGGTGAAAGCATCGTCGCTCCTTATCTGAGATCGCGAAAAATTCTCAAAATCGATTATCTTTTTGTGAGCCATGCGCGCATCGATCATTACGGCGGTATGCGCGCTCTAGCCCAAGATTTTTCTCCCAGCGAGTTCTGGTCAGGCGCTGCCAAAGGCGGAACTCAGCGGTTCGAGGAGCTCGAAGAAGCATTGGAACAACTCAATATTGTCCGGCGGGAATTGACCGGTGGCTTGCCTTGCCGCGACATTGCTACCGTGCGCCTGTGTTTCTTGTTTGGGCCCGCTGGCGACATGGCCGAAAGTCCAGTGGTCGTGCGCCTTGAATTCGGTAAGGCGTCGTTTCTGTTCGCCAGCGATGTCGACAAGCGCGACGAGTTGCAGCTGGCGCAACATCCAAGTGGATTGAGCAGCACTGTGGTAAAGATTCCTCGCCATGGCAGCGCGACCGCAAGTTCAGCGGAATTCATCGCCGCAGTGACACCTAAATTGGCGATCTTGTCAGCGGGAGCAAGAAGTCGAACGGAGGCAAAACGCGACGAAGTGGTTGAGCGTTATCGCGCGGCCGGTGCTGAGGTGCTGCGCACATACGATGACGGCGCGATCACTCTGGAGACTGATGGGAAGACGATAAGTTATAGCGGCTTTAAAAGCGGCAGGGCGGGTAAGTTAGAGTTGTGATTCCGCGGTGAGAAAATCACCACGACATGGTTCAACAGAGAATGATGGCAAGGAACCCTCACATGACGGAACGTTCGTGTCAATTCGTCGCCTGATCGGCCTGCACACATATTGAAGTAGGCACGAAGAATACCGAGTTCGAAGGTTTGGTATACTCAACCGCCGTGGCCTTCGTGCGTTCTTAGTGAGTGAGCCTAGAGCGCCTTCAGTTCGCTGATGTAATCCTTAAAACCGGTTTCAATGTCATAGTCCGGAGCCCAACCGAGCACCTGTTTCGCTTTCGCGATCACCATCGGCTGTTTCGCCGAGCGTGGTTTGACACCGGGGATAATCTCCACCTGTAAATTCGGCAGCAGTTTTTCGGCGGTTGAAACCAGATCGTCGAAAGGTATGACCACACCGGTGCCGATATTGAGCGTCACCGGTTCTTTCAGCGGGGTCGTGACCGCCTTGTCCAAAGCACGGCCGAGATCTTTATAATAGACATATTCAAAATCCCGGGCGACTTCCTGGGCGATCTTGACGACACCGCCTTTGATGCCGGTTTGCAGCATGTTCTGGACCATCTCACCGCCGCCCGACCCGCCGGCAAAGTGGCCGACGCCGTAGACGTTGGCTAGCCGCAGCACGATTAATTCGAAGCCGAACATTCGCTGGTAGGCCTCGACCATGAGTTCCTTGGCGACTTTCGAGTTACCGTAGGCTTCGCCGGGACCACGGCGAAACCCTTCGTCAATCGGATTGGGTTCCCCCTGCCGCCGGTCGTAGACGCCGAAGGTGCTGATCTGCACCAAGCGTTTCACTCCTGTGAGCCGCACCGCTTCAGCGACGTTGATCGTGCCCATGACGTTGATTTGCATCCCAGAATAAATCGGATTGCCGACCTTGCCGCCGATAAGTCCCGCCGTGTGAATAACGGTGTCGCACTTATATTTTTGGATCGATTCAATGAGTGACGGCAGGTCTCGAATGTCGCGCTGCACGACCGTAACGTTAGCGTCGCCGAGCTTGTGCGCCAAAAAATCCTTGCGCGGTGCGACGTCATAAAACACCACGGTATCGCCGCGTTTAATCGCGTGCTGCGCGAACGATGTACCGACCAATCCTAAACCCGTTATCAGTGTCGATGACATATCAACTCCTTTTTGTTGATTGGTTTAGTTCCTATTGCAACCGCTTCGAAATGTCTAGGGGTTTTTCGATGCCTCGTTTCTCGTCCATTGCAATGGGAGATTATCGCGGTGTATATCGCACTCAGATATCCGTCAAAATAGAGGGAGGAAGGCAACATGCACGGTGTAGTTGATGCCGATACCCACATCGCCGAGCCGGAAGCCATGTGGCAATTGATTGACGAGAAGATGGCGCCGCGCCGGCCGGTGTTGGTCGATTTGCCGGACGACACCTGGTTCGGCGATCGCAACGCGCTCTGGCTGATCGATGGAAATATTTTTCCCAAGCCGGCGGGAAAGGGGAGCTATCGGCTGGTAACCCCATCGGCCCAAAAGGCGGAAAAAATTCGCGGCGACATCGCCATCGCGAGCCGCGAAGTCGCCAACGTCGAGGCTCGTATCAAAGATATGGACCGGCTCGGCGTCGACGTTCAGGTGATCTATCCGACGTTATTCCTGGTCTACATCACCGATGATCCCGAACTCGATACCGCTCTCAGCAAAGCGTACAACTCCTGGCTTGGCAATGCATGCGCGAAGTCCAACGGCCGGCTCAAGTTTGTCGCGGTGCTGCCGCTGCGTTCGATCCCGGAGTCGCTCAAGGAAATGAAGCGGGCGAGAGATCTCGGCGCGGTGGGCATCTTCTTCCGCGGCATCGAAGGCGACAAAACTTTGGATCATCCCTATTTTCATCCGGTCTATGAACAGGCTGCCAAGCTCGGCATGCCGATCACAATTCATACTGGCTCGGGCGCGCCCTGGATGCTGCCGTATTTCGAACATGCGCGCAATCACACGTTCGCGCATGGCCGGGCGCTGCCGATCTTCGCTTTTCGAGATCTGCTCGCCAACCGCATTCCCGAGAAGTTTCCCGGGCTGCGTTTCGGCTTCATCGAGGCTTCGGCGGGCTGGGCGCCGTTCATGATCCACATTCTGCGTCGCCTATTCAAAGACCGCCCGCAATACAAGAACAGCGCCGAACTGTTCCGTGCATCCAATATCTTTATCGCCGCCGAGGCCGACGAAGACATCCCTTATCTCGCGAAATGCATCGGCGAAGATAACATCGTCATCGGCTCAGACTATGGCCACAACGATCCGTCGGCCGAGGAGAAATTGGTCGAGAGCCTCCAAAGGCGGGAAGACATTCCCGAAGCAATGGCCAAAAAGATACTGTGCGACAACCCCCGGCGATTGTACGGGCTGCAGTAGAGTTGAGCGGGTCCGACCGCGCTGCAGTTTCGCTGATGCGGGATGTTGTCTCTCGGCAGGTCGTAAACATATGCCGTAAATTTTGTATGTTTGCGCGAGATATTCTCAATCGAGTTATTTGAGACTGATGAAACAAATCAAAGAATACGTTGACCGAGTGGCACATCACTTCAAAGCCAAGCTAGGCGCTTCGTTAGTAGACGCTTATACGCTCGGCAGTCTCGCTCATGGCGGATATAGCACGGTTTACAGCGACATCGACGTTGGGCTGCTGATCAACTGCGCAGAAGCGCCCGTCGAAATGGCGGCTCTGATCGCCGATGCGAAGACGTTGGATGACGTTTACGGTAAGAAGCTGTCGATCTTCTGGGGCAATCCCGAATTCACGTGGGGACGGCTGCCCAACCTCGATCGGCTCGACCTCCTGGATCACGGCGTGCCGCTTCTCCACGGATATAAGCCGCAGTTTCGCCGTCCGACGCAGCGAGAGATTCATGACGAGTTGCTGAGAAGTATCGAAAAAAGTTGGAAGCCGCGATTGCCGGAACTCAACAGCCTGAAAGAATTGACGCCGGAAAAGCGCAAACCTTACATTCGAGCGATCCTTTATGCCGCGCGGTTGGTTTACAGCTGGGATAATCTGGCGATGGAATCCAATGACCGCGCGGTCGAGTATCTCCACCAAACAGAACCGGCGGGTCTCGATCTCAAACCAATCGACATGGCGCTAGCGTGCCGTCAGGCAAAGTGCACCGCTGAGGATGTGTTCAATCTCCACACTGACCTTAACCGGCAGTGTGAAAGCGCCGTCAGATATATTTCGAAAAGACTGTGAGCCTGCGCCGGCCGACGCCGCAATGTTTCTCGCGAACGTCGTATAACTCGCTTAGGTCGTTACGAAGAAAGCTTGTTTGAGTGTTACCCGAAGCTGCGTAAGGCTAGTAGCTTGCATGTTCGGGTGAAGTTTTAGGCGTCCCACCGCCGGATCATTTGCCGGTGTCGAAGACAATCGAGAGTTCGACCGCCGAGTGACCATCGAAAGGCCAGATTTCGCGGTGGTTGCAAAAAAGGAAGTCTATGAAAACCATCGTGTTCGCGATCTTGCTGGTGATGGTAGTTTCCGGGTGTTCGTC
>DATLCH010000149.1:0-3325 GCA_035526465.1 Candidatus Limnocylindrales bacterium
CCGTTCCAACTCCGTATAGGTTTCGAAGGTCAGAGCGTTCAATCGCTCAGGATCGTTCAAACGAATCGTCGCGATATTGTCGGCGACGTCAAACACGAGCGAATTGTAAACCATGATCCATTCTCGATTAGAGACTATCAATTCTTATCATATCATCACCGCGCCGCCGTCGACATTGATCGCTTGTCCCGTCATGCCGCTCATTGCCGATGACGCAATCAAACACGCCAGTTCGGCGACTTCTTCGACGGCGATCAAACGATTCTGCGGCGCGCTAGCAGCGAAAAGCCTGAGAATATCTTGAACACTCTTACCGGTCTTCTCGGCCATGAGGCGCGCATTGTCATGCGTGCGCTCATCGTCGACATAACCCGGACAGATTGCATTCACCGTGATTCCGGTGCGCGCGGCTTCCAGAGCCAACGATCGCGTTAACCCGAGAAGCCCATGCTTAGATGCAGTGTAGGCGCTCACATGGCTGTAACCGACCTTGGCCGCGGTAGATGCGATGTTGATGATGCGGCCCCAGTTCGCTTCCGCCATCGGCGGTAGAAATGCTTTGCAGCAATTGTAAGCGCCGGTGAGATTGGTATCCAGGGTTTGATCCCAAGCTTCATCCGACATGTCAGCAAAACTTACAGCCCGGGCGATGCCGGCGTTGTTGATCAAGATCTGCACGTCGCCCCAAAGCTCTTGAACCGAATCCCGCAGCCGCCGCACTTGTTCCCGACGCGTAATGTCACAGACGAGGGAACGAATCTGTGCTCCGTCTTGAGCCATCTTGTCCGCGGCTGTCCGGAGTTTAGTGGCATTCCGCGCCGTGATCACAACGCGACAACGCCGTTTTGCAAACTCACCGGCGATTGCCGCACCGATGCCACTATTGCCACCGGTGACTAGAACAATTTTGTCAGCGAACCCATCCACGATCGAAGAATAGCATATGCCCTGGCGCGCTGCGCAATTCAATCCGCGGCTACGCTTGTGATCGTCCAAGGTTTTCGATAAATGGACGTCCAGTCATGATCCCAGCCGAGGTGCAATCGTGCCATACCGTATGATTTGGTTATTATTGCTTCTGCTTTTTACTCCAGCCGCGTTGCGCGCTGAAACCAAGCTCGGCAACTCATCGTTGGTCAACTGGCGCGAAGCTCAACCATCCACCAAGGAAAACGAACTCGACCGGCTCAATCGCGCCTTTGTTCATCTGGCGAGCGAATCCCGCCCGGCGATTGTTCAGATTCGTGTCAACGGACCAGAGAATAGCCCAAATCAAGGTAGCCGTGGCTCCGGCTTCTTCATCGATCCCGAAGGTTACATCTTGACCGCTCACCATGTCATCGACAAGGCTAAAGACATCGAAGTCCGCACCGCGGAAGGTCAACGCCTGGCGGCGCGATTGGTAGTCGCCGACAGTCAGCTCGACCTAGCGCTCTTGAAGGTGCAAAGCGAACCCCAAGCGACGGTGCTTTCGCTCGGTGATTCCGAACGCATTCAAGTCGGCGACTTGGCGATAGTGTTCAGCTACCCATTCGGACGTGAGAGTTCGATGAGCATGGGCATCATCAGTCGCGCCGGCAGAACCTATCCCGAATCAGCGGCCTACGATTTCATTCAGACCGACGCTGGCGCGTATCCCGGCGTCAGCGGCGGCCCGCTATTAAACAGCCAAGGCCACGTCGTCGGCATGATCACCATGGCTTCCGAGCGCGGTAATCTCGGCTTCGCCACGCCGATCAACGTAATAAAAAAAATCCTGCCGCGCTTGGTTAAAGGCGAGAAGTTTGCCTGGGGATGGCTGGGTGTCCAGATGGCAGATATTTCTCTGACGCAAGCGACGGCCATGGGGATCTATCCGGCCAAAGGCGTAGTGGTGAGTTCGGTCTTACCGGGGCAACCAGCAGCACGCGTTGGCGTGCAGAAATTAGACGTCATACTGGCAGTCGACGACAGCCCGGTCGACAGCCCGCGCGATGTGGTGCGTATGGTGGGCGGACTGGAAGCCGGACGCATGGTTCAGCTGTCGATCATGCGCAAAGGCAAAGCGATTCGTTTGACGGTGCCCCTGGGTGTCAAGCCCGAAACCATCAAACCGCGAGAAGGATAACCCGCCTTCACCCGTTTTGTGGCTCTGCGGTTTTTTGCTCTCCGGCCGTCACTTTCTTCTGTAAGTCGGAGAATTGCTGAAGCTTCCTTTGCACGCGGTCGTTGATCGTATCATTTGGATACTTGCCATCGTCGCCCAGCGCGCCGGCATCGACACCGGTAAGCACTTCGATGCCTTCGTCAATGGAACGTACGGAATAAATATGAAATTGACCGGCCTTGACCGCCTCGACGACATCGGGACGCAACATCAAGTTGCGCACATTGGCCTGCGGCATCATCACTCCTTGTTCGCCGGTCAGCCCTTTGATGCGGCAGATATCGAAGTGACCTTCGATTTTAAAATTTACTCCGCCGATCGCTTGAACCTCGCCATTTTGATTCACCGAACCTGTGACTGCGATGCCCTGTTTAATCGGCGCTTCGGAAAGGCTCGAAAGAATCGCATAAAGTTCGCTCGATGAAGCACTGTCCCCGTCGACGCCGTCGTAGGACTGCTCGAAACAGATCGTGCTGGAGAGCGATAGCGGGCTTTGCTGCGCATACTTGCCGCCCAGATATCCGCCGAGAATCAGCACACCCTTGTCATGGCTCCTGCCGCTCATCTTCGACTCGCGTTCGATGTTGACCAGACCACCGCGCCCCATGAAAGTTTTGGCGGTAATGCGCGACGGTTTGCCAAAACTAAAATCACCCATTTGATAAACCGCCAAGCCGTTCACTTGACCCACCGCAGCGCCGGTGACATCCACCAGCACCGTACCTTCGGCGATCAACTCCTGGAGCCGTTTTTCGATTAGGTTGAGGCGAAAGGTTTTTTCCACCAACGCTCGCTCGACATGCTTGCCGGAGATCAACTCGGCGTTTTCCTTTCCAGCCCAGTAATTCGACTCGATCAACAGATCCACCATATCGCTAAAGCGCGTCGATAGTTTATTCTGGTCCTCGACCTGGCGGGCGCACTGCTCTATGACTCGAGCAACGCCGTCGGCATCGAAATGGCGGATCCCCTCGCGCTTGCAATAATCACTTATAAAGCAGGCGAACGCGGTAATGTTTTCCTGGGTGCGGTCCACCTCGAAATTGAAATCGGCTTTGACCTTGAAGGTCTCACGGAAGTCCGGATCGGCAGTTGCAAGGACGCGGTACAGACCTGGGTCGCCGATCATTATCACTTTGGTGTCCGTGGGAATGGGTTCCGGGCGCAGACCTGGGGGCG
>DATLCH010000162.1:0-10315 GCA_035526465.1 Candidatus Limnocylindrales bacterium
TTTGTTGATGCGCGATAAGTCGTCCGGTCGAACGATTCGATGCTCCCATACGAGGATTGCCGTGACCGTCAGGAATCCGCTCCAGTAGAGTAGCCCCAAAGCGGCAGCGTTGCCGATAAGAGCGAGGAATAAAATCGTGCCGCAATGAAAAGCACTGGACAATCTTAATGCTCCGGCGACCCCGAACCGAACCGGTATCGAATGGAGTCCGATTTTTTCGTCAAACGCGCGGTCTTGCAGTGAGTAGATAATATCGAAGCCAGCGAGCCAAAATACCACGGCCAAGCCAAGGTAAATGGGCACCTTCAATTCGGCTACTTCAAAAGGTGGCTGTGCAACCGCTAACCATGCGCCAACGGGGGCGATGGCCAATGCGAGGCCGAGAAATAGATGGGCCGTCCAGGTAAACCTCTTGGTCAGCGAGTAGAAAAATACGATTGCCAACGCGAACGGTGATAGAACAAAGCAAACCCAGTTGAGCTCATAGGCGGCTAACATGAAGACCAAAGAAGCAAAAATTGTGAGCAAAGTGGCTTCCAGGACCGTTACCTTGCCGTGGGGTAGTTCCCAGTTTTTTGTGCGCGGGTTTAATGCGTCGAATTTTCGATCCGCCAGCCGATTGAAACCCATCGCCGCCGTCCGCGCACCAACCATGGCAACCAAAATCCAAAGCAGACTTCGTAGCGTTACCGGATGTCTAGGCCATGCGAGGGCAACCGAGGATAAGGCGAAGGGCAGCGCGAACACGGTATGGGAGAACCGCACCAGACTGCTGTAGTCGGTGAGCTTGGTTTTTAAACCGCGCGGCTCATTAATAATTTTCGATTCGGGCACGGGTTGCACGCTTAAATCCCCAACTTTTTCCAGATTGCGTCGATGTGTTTTTTGGTTTTCTCGTCCATGACTATAGCGCCGGGCCACTCCCGCTCAAACCCTTCGCTGCGCCATTTGCGTGTCCCATCGATGCCGAGCTTTGAGCCATACCCGAGCATGGGTGCGGCGTGGTCGAGAACATCGACGGGTCCGTCGGAAAAGATAGTGTCGCGTTTGGGCTCGATATGATTGCCGACCACCCAGGTAACTTCGGCAAGATCATGCACGTTGACATCGTGGTCGACGACGATGAGCGTCTTAGTGAACATCATCTGACCGAGACCCCACAGGGCGTGCATCACTTTTCGAGCGTGGGCCGGATATTCTTTCTTGATCGAAATGATTGCTAGGTTATGAAAAACCCCGTGTACGGGAAGATTCATGTCGACGATCTCTGGCAGGGTGACACGCAACAGCGGCAGAAATAGCCTCTCCGTGGCCTTGCCGAGGTAAGCGTCCTCCATCGGCGGGCGGCCGACAATCGTCGTGGGGTAGATGGGATTTTTCCTGTGGGTGATGCAGGTCACGTGAAACACCGGATAATCGTCGGCTAGCGAATAAAACCCGGTATGGTCGCCGAAAGGTCCCTCGCGCCGCAGCGGCTCTGCGGGATCGACGTAGCCTTCGATAACGATGTCCGAATTCGCTGGGACTTCGACATCGACGGTAACGCCTCGGACTAGCTCGACCCCTTTCTTGCGCAAGAAGCCGGTAAAAAGAATCTCGTCGACCTGCGGCGGCAGCGGCGCCGTGGCGGCATAGATCATCGCCGGATCGCCGCCCAGGCAAACGGCCAATTCCAATTTGTTCTTGTTCTCCTTGTGTTGTTGAAAGTGGCGCGCGCCGACCTTGTGCAGGTGCCAATGCATGCCGGTCGTTCGCCGATCAAATACCTGCATTCGGTATAGTCCGACATTCCGTGTGCCCCTAGCGGGATCCTTGGAGAAGACCATCGGC
Organism: Candidatus Limnocylindrales bacterium; assembly: GCA_035526465.1. GTDB lineage: Bacteria > Desulfobacterota > Binatia > UBA9968 > UBA9968 > DP-20. The sequence goes on from DATLCH010000162.1 coordinate 1,831, forward strand.
AACGTGATGAACGGACCGGCATCGCCCGGCCAGCAGGTCAGCACTGGCAGCAAGTTCAAGTCGGGATCGCGGATCACGACTTCGTGGCAAGCCGCTTCTTTGACAATCTTGGGTGGAATGCCGGCTAATTTGACCAGTCCACCGAGTAGCTGTAGTTTATCTTTAAACGTTTTCGGCGGGCGGGTTTGGATGAGCTTGGTGATCTCACTGGCAATTTCCTCGATGTCTTTGACGCCCAAGGCCAACGCCATGCGTGTGGTCGAACCGAAGGCATTGATCAATACCGGAATGGTTTTGCCGATGACGTTTTCGAACAGCAACGCCGGACCGGCGGATTTCATCACACGATCGGCAATTTCGGTGATCTCCAATTCGGCATTCACCGGGTGCGATATCCGTTTCAACTCGCCCGCGCGTTCCAAAACCTGGACGAACTCTGTTAGGTTGTCGTAGGCCATAAGAAGTAGTTTTCGAACGTAAATGAAAAGCCCAAAGCGTGCAACCAGCGCTCAGCCAGGCCGGTCAAAACAAGCGGTAAGAACGCAACCATTTCCTACCTGGGTTGTGCCGCTTTGTGTTGCGCTGGCGACACTGATTGCGTTCTTTCCTGCTTTGCTAAATGATTTTGTCAATTGGGACGATGACAAGATTCTCTACGACAATCCCAATTACCGCGGCTTGGGATGGGTTCAGCTGAAGTGGATGTTTTCCACGCTTCTCATGGGACACTACCAGCCCCTGACATGGTTGAGCTTTGCGCTCGACTACCAGGTCTGGGGGATGGCGCCATTTGGCTACCACTTGACGAGTTTGCTTCTGCATACGGCAAATGCCGTGCTGTTTTACTGCATAAGCCGCCGACTACTGGGCGCGGCGGTCGGAACATTGACGCAAAAGCACAGTTGGCAGATCGAACTGAGCGCAGGGCTATCGGCGCTGCTATTTGCGATCCACCCGTTGCGCGTCGAATCTGTGGCATGGGCGACCGAGCGCCGCGATGTGCTCTCCGGCTTCTTCTACTTCATGACTTTGTATTTGCGGGCTGGAGAAAATTTGCCCCCAAGCATTCAACGACGTTGGCTCGGCGCCGCTGCGTTTACGTATCTTTTATCGCTGCTTTCGAAAGCGACGGCGATCACTTTGCCGGTGATTTTACTTTTACTGGACGTCTATCCATTACGCCGCTTGGCTGGAAACCCGTACGATTGGTTCAAGCGCGAGTCGCGCGAAGTATTCTACGAAAAATTGCCGTTCTTTATTCTTGCAATCGGTTTCGCCATTACCGCGCTAATCGCGCAACAAGTTACCGGTGCGCTTAAGCCGCTGGAGCAGTTTGATGTACTTTCTCGTCTGCTTCAGGCTTGTTTCGCCTATATTTTTTATCTGTGGAAGACGATTTGGCCGTTCGGTCTCGCGCCCATTTATGAGTTGCCCATCGAGACCGGCTCCTGGATCTGGGTTTTTGTCTTTTCGGCCGCCGCGATGGTTGGCCTAACGCTCGTTTTTTATTCTTTAAAGCGACATTGGCCCATGATCTTTGCTTGCTGGGTCTACTATATCGTTGTCTTGGCGCCGGTGACCGGAGTCGCGCAGAGCGGCCCTCAGCTAGTCGCGGACCGTTACAGCTATCTGGCCTGTTTGGGATGGCCGCTGTTGCTCGCCGGCGGATTTTTTCGCTGGTCGTCGGAGCGAAACGTCCACGTGGGTGGTCAACGGCAGTTCGTTGCCGCCGCGATGCTTCTGGTCGTCGGCAGTCTGGGGTTTTTTACATGGCAACAGACGCTGGTATGGCGCTCGCCGGTCTCGCTTTGGCAACATGGGACCAAGACCGAGCCGTTGTCGAGTATTGCGCATTATAATCTCGGGCGTGCTTTAGAGAGGGAAAATAATTCGACTTCAGCCATTGACAGTTATCGACGCGCGCTTGCGATCAATTCCAGTTACTCCAAAGCGCACTTCAATTTGGCACGGTTGTTGGCTCTCGACGGCCGTGAAGCCGAGGCGATCGCGCACTACCGGCGGGTCATCGAGATTCGTCCGGATCACGCCGATGCTCATAATGATTTGGGTTTGCTGCTGGAGATGAAAGGCGAGGATGCGGCGGCGCTTGCCGAGTTTCGCAGGGCGGTGCAACTCGATGCCGATCATCTTAAGGCTTCGTTCAATTTGGCAGAGTTGCTGGCTAAACAAGGCGATCTGGCGAACGCCACCGCGCGCTATGAGCAGGCCGGGCGCCTCAATCCAAACGATTCATTGATTCAACTTAGGTGGGCCATTGCCCTGGCGAGGCAAGGTCAGTTGGATTCGGCGACACGCCATTTCCGTCGCGCGGTAGAACTGAAACCGGTCGACGCCGATGCGCGGGTTTTGCTCGCGAGATCCTTGGCGGCGCAGGGAAAGCACGATGAAGCCGAGCGGCACTACCAGGACGCGCTACGTTTAAGCAGAACGGGCGGTAAAGGTGCGGCAAACCCCTGAGGAGTTCAAAGTAGCACTCCATAAATGAAGAGTCTCAGTCGCACATCGAACCAGCGCTCTCGCCATTCGACACCGCCAGCCAACGTCGCAGCCGACTCGAGTTGGATCCAATGGGTAATACCTTTGCTGCTCGCGTTGGCAGCATTTGCTGTGTTTTCCTCTGCACTGTCCAATCAATTCGTCGCCTGGGACGACGACCTGATGTTGGTCGATAATCCAAATTACCGAGGTTTGGGATGGCCGCAGCTGCGCTGGATGTTTACGACATTTCACGCCGGCCATTATCAGCCTCTCAGTTGGATCACCCTGGGACTCGACTACTTGCTCTGGGGTATCGATCCCTTTGGCTATCATCTAACCAACTTAGTCTTGCATGCCGCTAATACGGTGATTTTTTATTTTGTCTGCCGCCAGCTCTTCACCAGGATTTTTGTTGCGGCACGTGAGGCACGCTGGGAACTCGATTTTAGCGCCGCCCTGGCGACTATTTTTTTTGCCCTTCATCCGATGCGCGTCGAGTCGGTGGTTTGGGCGACCGAGCGCCGGGACGTTCTTTCCGGGGGCTTTTTTCTTGCCGCGATTTATTGCTATCTGCGCGCGCAACAAGCGGCGGCCTTGCCATCGATAGCGCGCAATCGCTGGCTTGGTCTCGCCGTTGCCGCTCAACTGCTGTCTTTGATGGCCAAGGCCACAGGTATCACGCTGCCATTAGTGTTGGTCCTCCTAGACATCTACCCCTTGCAGCGTTTGCCCGCTTCAGTGCGAACCTGGTTCACTGCGGACTCACGGCGTGTGCTCGTTGAAAAATTACCGTTTTTGCTGCTCTCCCTAATTTTCGGGGTGGTGGCATTATGGGCGCAGCAGGCAAGCGGCGCGCTGCGCCCGGTACAGCTATATTTTTTTTCCTATCGCTTGGGCCAAGCATTCTATGGCATCTGCTTTTATGTTTGGAAGACGCTGTTGCCGATCGGTTTATCGCCGCTATACGAGCTGCCATATGACTTCGAGGCCTGGACCGGGGTTTTTTTTGCGTGCGCCGGCATTACAACGCTGGTCAGTTTGCTGGCTTTCTTTCGACGCCGACGCTGGCCCTGGCTCGCCGCATGCTGGGCGTACTATGTGATTGTACTCGCGCCGGTGTTAGGTGTGGCGCAGAGCGGCTCGCAACTAGTTGCCGATCGCTATAGTTACTTGTCTTGTTTAAGTTGGGCGGCGCTATTGGCCGGACTGAGTTTCTACGTTCTGCAAAGTGCCAAACCGGGACGCATGGCGATTGCGGTCGTTGGGATATTGGTGACCGGCGTTGGCTTAGGATTATTGACCCGCGCGCAAGTGGGTGCTTGGCGCGATACGGAGTCGTTGTGGACCCATACTTTGCGAGTTACCCCCAATACCGCCATTGCCAATTACAATCTGGGCAAATTTTACGAGACCAACGGCAGCGCCCAAAAAAGCATGGAGCTTTACCGCCGCGCTGTAAGCATCAATCCAACTCATACAGAAGCGCACTACAACTTGGCCCGGCTCCTGGGCCAACGAGGTCAGGTGGACGAAGCAATCGCGCACTACCGCGAAGCTCTAAAATTCAAACCGAATGACGTCGAGACATACAACAACTTGGGCCAGCTGCTGGCGCTACACGGAGATTTGCCCGCCGCCTTGGCTGCGTACCAAAAAGCACTGGCGTTTGATCCGCAGTTCGCCAAGACTTATTTCAATCGGGGCAGGCTTTTCGTGCGCAGCGGGGAATTTGACAAAGCAATCGATAGTTTTCAACGCGCTCTCGATCTTACGCCGGACACTGCGGAGATCCATGCCGGCCTGGGCGACGCCTACGCTCGTGCCGGAAACGTCGATCAGGCGATTATTCATCTGGATGCGGCGATTAAACTAAAACCCCAGCTGCCGGGTGTTCAAGCCGTGTTGGCCCAGCTGCTTGAGGTCCGCGCGCGCAGAGTTGCGGGTGGGAAGCGGTAGCCAACGGCGGTTGTTCCGTCGACCTGACTACATACCCTTTTAAGTCGAGGGGCAAATCATCGGCTGGATCATCGGCACATCAGTGATCGTGCGATGCGAGTGTTACGTTTTGAGAGATAGGATCGTTGAGCGTCAGTAATAAGATTTGTCATGTTCCATGGCTCGCAAAGACCGAACTAAAGCGCCGTCGAGATTGCCAAACGACGCGGCAAGCGCGATCAAGGTAGCCACAAAATCCACCGATTTGTCACCATCGAAGCTGCTGCCGATCGCGGCTCTCATTAGTTTCATTGGAGTGTTCAGTTTTATTTCGATTGGCGCTATCGCGCGACTTTCGCCTACCGTTGACGAGCCGGTTCATTTGCTTTCGGGGTACGCTGCCTTGAAGTGGAGCGACTACCGAGCCAACCCTGAACATCCACCGTTGGCTAAACTTTGGGCGGCGCTGCCATTGTTGGCGTTCGATATCAAAGATCCACGGCCGTCGGCGATGGCCTGGGATATTATTCCAATCACTCGACCACATACCACGCATACAGGGTCAGTGGCGGCAAAATTATTGTTCGTTGACAACGATGGCGAGACACTTTTTTTCTGGGCGAAAGTGCAAATGGTTCTGCTCGCTCTGCTACTCGGCGGGATTATCTATCTTTGGAGCAGACGACTGTTCGGCATCGAAGCCGCGACGGCATCTCTGTTTTTATTCAGCCTAGACCCGAACATCATAGCCCATAGTCAGATCGTTCATACGGATGTTGCTTTTACAGCGTTATTTTTTACCGGCAGTTATTTTTTTTGGCGCGCGTTGGAGAGGCTCACGTGGTCTAGACTTGCGCTTTCGGCATGCTTCTTCGGCTTGGCGGCAAGCACGAAATACGCCTATCTGGCCATGCTCGCAGTTTGGGGCGCAGTGATCGTTCTCAGAGCGTTCTCCGCTCAGCCACTGGAGTGCGCCTTGGGCGCGCCTCGTGTGGTGGTTGGCCGACGGCAAAAAGCCGTGCTCTTGTGCGGCATCATTTTTTGCTCGCTCATCGCTGCTTATTGCTTGATTTGGGCGGCGTACGGATTCCGTTTCGACGCGTTGCCGGGTAATGGCAGATCGTTACCGATGGCCGACGAATTGAAAACATTGCCTCGTTTGAGCGGTCTAATTTCATTGCTGACACAGTTTCATCTTTTTCCGGAAGCTTGGATCTATGGTCAACTGTTCGTCTTGAATAATTTGCAACGCGAAGCTTACCTTCTCGGCGCGTATTCGGATCATGGATTTTGGCTGTACTTCCCGATCGCGTTTGCGGTTAAAACACCACTGCCAACGTTGATACTATTGCTGGTTACGCTGATTTTCTGGGGAATGAAGAAACTCGACCGCGCCAAAGTCAATTTTCTATTGGTCTGCCTGGCGGTCTATTTCTTGTTAGCCATCTTGTCACGCTTGAGTATTGGTATTCGCCATATTTTGCCAATTTATCCATTTCTGTTCGTCCTGGTCGGCGGTACGGTGGGGCAACTCTGGCGAGCCCGAACCGCCGCCAATCGCGGCGCAATCTTGTTATTGGGGTTATGGTCTGTGTGGTCGACGATAAACATCTATCCGCATTTTCTTGCCTATTTTAATGAGTTGGCAGGCGGGCCGCGCAATGGCCACAAAGTTTTGCTCGATTCAAACTTGGATTGGGGCCAAGATCTCAAAGGGCTGAAGGATTGGATGGTCGAAAATCAAGTAAATAAAATTCAATTTCTTTACTTTGGTTTTCATAATGAGGCGGAGCCTCGTTACTTTGGGATCGACGCGCAATTTCTACCTGGTAGTTGGGTGAGCACGGCTGCGATCGCGGACAAGTACGCCGAGCCATCCGACTATCTCGCAATCAGCGCTAATCACCTGTTTGGCCGACATTATATTCGCGGCGATCGACGGGTTGATTTCCTTAAACCGTTTTTATCCTTGAGCCCGGCGGCGATCATTGGTCATTCGATTTACGTTTACCAAATTAGCCAAGCAATCGGGGCATTACGCGAAACTGTTAAGAAAAGTCCTGAGTCAGCGCAGGTTCATGCCGATCTCGGTGGTTTGCTGGAAAATCAAGGAAACACTTTTGACGCCGAGAAACATTACCGCCAAGCGGTCCAACAAAAACATCCACCGACTAAGGCGCTGTATAATCTCGGCATGATCTTAGCAAAGCAAAACCATCTCGACGAAGCTATTGAGTTTTTGCAGCGAGCCAGTGCGGCTAGCCCTGGGGATGAAGACATTCGCTATGACTTAGCGATGACGCTAGCAGTTCGAGGCGATCATGAGCGTGCGATCGCAGAATTGCGCGAGACCATTCGCATCGAACCGCTCTACACCAAGGCGTTTTATAACCTGGCCGTTTTGTTGGCTCGTCAAGGACAAAGCCGCGAAGCCATAGAATCCCTGCGCGCGGCGATAAATGCCGACCCGTTATTCGCTAAGGCGCACTACCAACTTGGCGTCATGCTTGCCCAAACCGCCGCCCATGAAGAATCGATACGAAGTTACCGCCGGGCACTCCAGATCGAGCCCACTATGGCGGAAGCGCACCAAGGTTTGGGCAAGTTGCTGGCGCTGACAGGTCGAACTGACGAGGGAGTCGAGCATCTCAACGAGGCTATGCGACTGATCAAGTTGCGGCCAGCCGCGCGTTGATCCACTGACGGTCGCGTCAGTACTCATTCTTCTGGTGTGTAAATTATCATTTCTAAGTTGTAGGCACTCTGAGATAAACTTCTGCATGTCCTTCGATTCCACTCGAGATTGAGTCTCCAAACAATGAATAGACGGTTTCGTACAGCGAAAAAAGGCCGAGATGATCCGCCAGCCCAGGGAGCGCTCACCAGTCGGCGCCGGTCCGGCCGATTGTCGATGTTTTGGTTGGTTGTTGGCGCGGCGTTTTTTCTAAGGCTGGCTTACCTTTGGCAAATCGACGCGGTGCCGCTTTTTTATAACCTGGCCGGCGATGGCCGTAACTACGACGAATGGGCACAGCGCATCGCTGCCGGCGATTGGTTAGGGCAGGGGGTTTTTTACCAGGCGCCTTTGTATCCTTATTTTCTCGGGGTGATGGAATTTTTTGTCGGTCACAATCTTTGGCTGGTTCGTTTCCTGCAAATCGTTCTTGGCGCGATTTCTTGCGGGCTGATTTTTCGCGTTGGTGAACGGCTGTTTTCTCGCACGTCCGGTGTTGCCGCGGGCTTGGTTTTGGCGTTTTATTCGCCGGCGATCTTTTATGACGGCTTGATTGAAAAAAGCATTCTCGACCTTACATTGCTCAGCCTCGCCTTGTTTGTTCTGCTGGTTGTGTCCGACAATCGCTGGGCTAAATGGCTCGCTTGCGGAGGGCTGCTCGGTCTTCTCGGTTTATCGCGTGAGAATGCCTTGATCTTGGTGCCGGTTGTCGCTGCATGGATCATTTTCCACAATCGCGAGCGCTCGGTCGCTCTGCGGGCGCGTTGGCTCGGTCTGTTTTTCGCCGGTGTCTCGTTGGTTCTATTGCCCATCGGCTTGCGCAACTTGCTGGTCGGCGGCGAGTTTAAGCTGACAACTTCGCAATTCGGCGCCAACTTTTACATCGGTAACAATCCGGTAGCTGACGGGACTTATGGCTCGATTCGAAACGAGATTAAAGAGACACAACTGGAAGGACCGGACGCTAAGCGACTGGCCGAGCGCGCGCTAGGTCAGTCGCTGACTCCAGGACAGGTGTCGAGCTATTGGTACCACCGTGCGCTCGAGTACATCTCTGGGCAGCCGGTGCAGTGGCTGAGGCTCGTGGGGTTCAAATGGCTTTTAGTATGGAACGCGCGTGAGGTCGAGGACTCCGACGATTTTTACATTTATAAGAATTGGTCCTGGCTGCTCGCGCTACTCGCGTGGGTCAGCCATTTTGGCATTTTAGCGCCACTTGCGAGCGTCGGCGTCTTGCTGACGCTGCGCCAGTGGCGCCAGCTCTGGCTGCTTTATGCCATGATCGTTGCGTTGACAGCCAGTGTCGCAGTGTTCTAT
>DATLCH010000167.1:0-5681 GCA_035526465.1 Candidatus Limnocylindrales bacterium
TTGTTCTTCCATTTTATTTACTACCTTCACTACTGAGATGCAGCTACATGCGCCAGCTCGAAACTCGCGGAAGAAAAGAGTTGGGCAACCGGAGGCAATTTTCCGCCCTGGGATTAGCGGGCTATGGTATTTATTATCACAAACAAATTTCTTGTCGTCGGGGAGGTAATCATGTCAGCTGCGCTAGCTTTCGCCATTTTATTGAGTGCCGTTTCCTTGGCCGCAGCAGCGGAGCGGTCCTGGCCCGGCGCGCCGCCCGATTGTTGGAAAGAAGAGCGGATTATACATAACACCGAGTTTGCCGACCTGTGGAAAGCCAATACTGTGTTCAAGAAATTGCCGGTCGGAGAAATAAAGCCCGGAGTTTATTCCCCCAATAAAGGCTACTACTTCATCGTTGAGAATGGCCGGCCTCACGGCGCGGTTATTATCTTTGCAGAACAGCCTTATCTGATTCGCATCGAGTTCTCGGAGCTGTTCGGTCTGGCCGACGTGAAGTGGATCAATGAAAAGCTGCTATTCATCCGACCCTGGTGGGGGCGGATCGCAGCGACGGATCTAATTTACGACGTCGAGGCCGAGAGGGTGATTCACAGCGACGGCGTAGTCGACGCCTATCAAGCCTTTCTCCAATACCGCGAGAGCTGCCCGATGAACGGCTGCGAGTGTATCAAAAAGAAGTTGGAGTGATGGAGTATTCGCTTTTGTACGCCGCAACACTCCATCACTCGCATGTTCTATTCTCCCATTTCGTCATACCGCGATGGTTTGGCCGCCGTCGACCACCAGCGCGTGGCCGGTGACGAACGAGGCTTCGTCGGATACGAGAAAGAGCACGCCGTAGGCGATCTCTTCCGGACGACCCATTCGCAGCAGCGCTTTATTGCTGGCGCCCATCCTCTTTCTCTGCTCGTCCGTCATTCCTTCGCCCAGTGTCGGCCGGGGCGGGAAACCGCGGAAGCGGGGAGTTTCAATGGCCCCAGGGCAAACCGAATTGATGCGAATTCCCAGCGGGCCGTAATCGATGGCCATTTCGCGGGTTAAATTGATGATCGCTGCCTTGGTGGCGCAGTAGCCGGGATATTCCGCGGAGGCGAGCAGTCCGAACGTCGACGCGGTCGTCACCATATTACCGCTGCCCTGTTTGATGAACTGCGGCATTACCGCGCGGGCACCGCGGTACATGGCGTTCAGGTTGGTATTCAATACAAAATTCCATTCTTCGTCGCTGTGTTCATGGATTTTTTTGCGAATCCCGGCGCCGGCGTTGTTGTAGAGAATATCTACCTTGCCAAAGCTGTCGACCGCGGTCTTGACGGCGCGGTCCAAATCTTCCTGCCGGGTGACGTCACACTGGGCGAATAATGCTTCTCCAGCCTCTTTTTCTTTGATTAGACTGTCGATGCGCGGTGAGATCGTTTCCTGGATATCGCAGCACACTACTTTCGCGCCCTCGCGCGCGAACAGCCGCGAGGTGGCCCGGCCGATACCGCTGTTGGCACCAGTGACGATCGCAACCTTGCCTTTGAGTCGTCCGAGTCCTGGACGCAGCATCTCGTGTTCGTCTCTCAAAACGGTTTCCGCCATAAATTTGCCTCCTGAGTAAAGTGTGAAGTTGTTCGCTTCACTTATCCCAGGGCGGCGAGGAAATTCAACCGAAGCGGAGGGATTGAGAATAGAGGATAGACGATTGAGGATGGCGTCTCGGAGTAGTATACGGACGATTGCGATCCGGAGGGGATATGGCAGCTATTCGAAGTTTCCGTGACTTGGAAGTCTATATACAAGCACGCCAGCAGGCTAAGAACGTCTTTCTGGTATCAAAACGATTTCCAAGAGACGAAAGATACTCCATGACCGACCAGATACGGCGTTCATCGCGGGCCGTGAATGCGATGATCGCTGAAGCATGGGCGCGGCGGATGTATCGGGCGTCGTTTGTTAACAAAATCGACGAAGCGTTAGGCGAGGCGATGGAAACTCAAGCATGGCTCGATCATGCCTTTGACTGTGGTTATCTCAATGGAGAGGAACACAAAGGGCTGGATGACATCTGGCAACGCATTGGCGCAATGCTGAACCGAATGATCCAGCGTGCCGATGATTTCTGCCGAACTGCCGATCGATTATAACATTCCGGCGCCATCCTCTATCGTCAATCCTCCATTCCCGACGCGCACTTCTTAGCGGCGATACAGCTGCTTTATAAAGCCCGACTTTTCCAATTCCGCGACCAAACTCATATCGACGTAGGTCTTCGGATCTGCTGCACCCGCTTTGGGATTGCGCGGCGCCAGATCGTCGAGCATGGTTTTGACGCCATCGGCATTGGGATAAGGGACCTCCGGGAAAACGGCAGAGTAATCTTTATAGGCGCGCTCGAGACCTTCGGGATCGCTCACGCCGAGATTTTTCTTGAATAGCGACTTGGCGTATTCCTTCTCGGTTTTGATGATATGAACGGCTTCGATCATCGCGCGGGTGAGCTTAAGCATCAGCGGCCTTTTGGTTTTTACGATCGCTTCGCGGCTCAGAATGCCGTTCCACCAAAACGGGATCTTTAAATCGGTGACGTTATAAAGGTTACGAAAGCCGAGCTTTTCTGCCTGGGTCAGAAATGGCTCGGGCATGATGGTGAACTGGATCAAGCCTTTGGATAGTGACGCGAAACGTTCCGGATTGCCTCCGACCGGGAGTATCTTTACATCCTTTTCCGGATCGACACCGAGTTTGCGCAAGGCCAGGCGTAAACCTAAATCGGAGGTGCTGCCAAGACGATTAACGCCGCCGATTTTCCCTTTCAGTTGCTCGACCTTGGTAATGCTATTAACCGAAATAATGTGGTCGACAAACGTCGGCACGACGCCGATGATCAAGACCGTATCGGCGCCTTGGAGGCGTGAACTGGTGAGGGTGGTCACCGAGACGCTGGCGACATCGATTTCATCGGCGAGCAAAGCTTGGAGTACGGTGGGGCTGGCGTTGATCGCGATGATTTCCGGCGAGACGCCCTGTTTCTGCAGCAGTTTACGATCTTCCATGACCCAGATTGGGCTGTTGGTTGGGCTGAAGCCGGCCCAAGCCAGTCGTAGTCTTTCCTGTGCCGAGACCTGCGCGGTCTCGATTAGCGCAGCCATGACTAGGGCAATTGCGATTAATATGGTCTTAAGGGACATGGGGCTAGCCTCCACTCGCTTAGTTTAGACGTCGCAGCGGGAATATCGCGGTAATCCAATCTTGGGTCAATACTCGAGCCGGAGGCTGCCATATCGCCATCAGACATGCCAAGAATATGCGTTGACTCAATATCTCGTTTGATATACTGAGTGCACGACTTTGCTCGGGGGGAACAATACATGGCCAAGAAGGGCATTCTGATTACCGGCGGATCAGGTTTGGTCGGCGCCTATGCAGTGCAGATGCTGATGGGACGCGGCGAGCGCCCGGTCATCTTCGATGTCGCGCTCAACGAACGACTGCTCGGCGCAGTCGGTGTCGACACCAGCAAAGTGACGATGATCCGCGGCGACATGGCGGATTTGCCGGCACTGATAACCGCTATCCGCGACAACGACTGCGACCAGGTAATTCATCTTGCCGCCTTCCTCGGTGAGGAAGTCCAGCGACGCCCGTATAGCGGCGTGCGCCTAAACTTCATGGGGACGATCAATGTCTTCGAAGCGGCGCGTCTGGAAAACGTCAAGCGAGTTGTTTTTCCCAGTTCGGGAACCGTCTATCTCGGCTCGCTTGGGGAGGGTGTCAAGCAGATCGACGAGAATATCCCGATGAATCCGCCGTCGGTCTATGCCGCGACCAAGGCGAGCTGTGAATTCATGGGGCGCGCTTATGCGAAACGCTATGGTTTCGAGTTCGTATGCCTGCGCTACACCGGCGGCCTGTATGGGCCGTCCCCGGCGGCGCTCAAGGCAACGCGGGAGATCGCGATTCAACAAATGGTGCGTGCCGCGGTCAAAGGCGAGGCGGCAAAGATCAACTGGCCCTACGGTCCGGCGGAAATTCTCTACGGCAAGGATGCCGCCAAGGGCACTGTGCTGGCGGTTTGTAAAGACAAGTTTAAAGACTCGCTTTTCCATATCGGCAATGCCGATCTGGTCAGCGGCGAAGACATCGTCCAAGCGATCGCCAAAAATTTTCCCGGCTCGAAGATCGAGATCGTCAAAACCGCCAATCCAATGCCTTATCCAGAATCTCGCTTATCGAGCGATTTCTCGCGCGCCAAGGAGCAACTCGGCTACGAGCCCGAATACCCGATCGACCGGGCGATCGAGGATTATGGCGCGACGTTGAGGAAACTGGAAAACCTCTAGTCCGGCAATCTGCTGATCTGAAGTTGTCGTCTGCGTTATCGTCTAAACAATCGACACGCCATGCTTCCACGGCGTGAAACTAGTTAGCCATATGGGGGAACAGCAATAAATGAGTTTAGGAAAGTGGATTTTGCCAATTGTCTTGGGTTTCGCGCTTTTTCTGCAACCGTTATGGGCGGCCCAGCCGGTTGCGCCAAACGCCGGCTTTGATGAGAAAGCGGTCGGCGATTTCTATCGTGGTAAGACCGTGCGCATCGTCGTCGGTTTTTCCGCCGGCGGTGGATACGACCAGTATTCCCGGCTAATCGCGCGCCACCTGTCGCGCCACATACCCGGCAATCCCAATGTGCTCGTCGACAACATGGCCGGCGCCGGCAGCATGGTCGCGGCCAATCACATTTATAATGCCGCGCCCAAAGACGGCACGGTCATCGGCAACATTTCCGGTCCGATCGTTTTGGAGCAGCTCTTCGGCAATCCGGCGGTGCAGTTCGACATGGGCAAGTTCCGCTATCTCGCGGTACCGGTAAGTGAGAGCTATCTGATGATTGCGCACAAGCGCACCGGGATTACCAAGTTTGACGACGTCCGCGGGGAAAAAGGCAAGCTGCTGACCGTGGGAGCGATTCCTGGCTCGACCGTGGAGCATGCGCCGATCATGGTCAAAGAAGTCCTCAACACCAATCTTAAAGTTGTTTCCGGCTACAAAGGTACCGCCGATGTGCGCTTGGCCTTGGATAGTGGCGAGGTTGACGGCTTCTTCAATACCTGGACCTCTTCCAAAGTGACATCCATGGACAAGGTGAAAAGCGGCGAGTGGGTGATCTTGGCTCAGCTTACCGAAACCCCAATGAAAGATCTGGTCGTTCCGAACGTGCCGACGATTCAAAAGATCTCTCGCTCGGAGGAGCAGCGTCTTTTGCTCAAGTATGGCACCAGCACGCCAAACGATTTCGGCAAAGTATATATTCTGCCTCCCGGCACAGCGGCTGATCGCAGTGCGGCGCTTGAAAGCGCTTTCGTCAAAGCATTCAAAGATAAGGAACTGATCGCGGAAGCCGACAAAGGCCGGCTGGAAATCGATCCGTTGATCGGCAATACCATCACCAAGCTGGTCACCGAGTTTCTCGGCATGCCCAATGATTTGAAAAACAAGCTACAGACCGTGTTGAAGACGCCGGTGAAAAAATAATTATTGTCGATCTCAGTAACCGCAAGCGAGGATCGCTATGTCACGAATCGTTAGTCAATTTGCCCTGATCGTTGCGGCGCTCTTGACGCTCAGCCCGGCCGACGGGCTGGCGCAGACTGAAACCCTCGACGAACTTTACAAGAAGGCTGTTAAAGAAGACG
>DATLCH010000169.1:0-3772 GCA_035526465.1 Candidatus Limnocylindrales bacterium
GCGACATAATCGGACTCCAACAACAAGCGCGTCTGATTCTTTGACTCGGCAACCAACTCCGGCAGAGGCCATGGATCAGGACCGGCTTCGAGCAGCAACACTTTGCGGTTTGAATCTTCCGAGAGCCGCGTCGCCGCCACGCAGCCGGCCGAACCGCCCCCGACAATAATCACGTCATACTTGTCCGCCATGAAAACTCCTCATTGATTATTCGAAATTGTTGTCACTAACCGAAAAGATTTCTCGCTACGTTCGAAATGACAGCTTCTCGGGGTTGTCATCTCGAACGTAGTGAGAGATCTATCGTCTCACGCCATACTAGAGTTACGCCTGCGCGCCAAGCCCCTGATGCAATCGCTTGGTGAACTCTTGTAAAATCAAGGTCGCCGTCGCGCGCAACACCATGTCGCCGAGGATGCCCAATCGACCTTTGATTTTGACATCGGCCTTGTAATCCATCTGCGAAGAGGTGTCCGAGACCCGCCGCAGATCGACAGTCATATCGGCATTTACGGTGCTCTTCGTCACAGTGTCTTGGCCTTCGGTCTTCACTACCATCTGCGCCGGCGGCTTGCTCTCGACGATCGTCGAACGAAAATTGAATTTTCCCGAGATCGGCCCGACGGTGGCGGAGATGATCCCGTCGAAGGTTTTGTCATCTATCTGTGTCACTGAATCGATTCCGGGTAAGCAGGTGGAGAACTTTTTGATGTCTATCAAAAAGTCCCAAGCCTTTTCGATCGGGGCGTTCAGCTCGATGGTGCCATCAAGAATCATCTATTGTTTTTGCTCCTGCCGTAAATTCAGGCGCGATCTTATGTGAGAAAAAAATCGCGAACAAGGGGCAAGCTCGGGGATTTATCGACGCCGGCTATCTTCTTCCTATTAGCGCGAAAGCCTGGAGCTGCGGAATTAGAATCGCCAGTCTCTTATGATCATTTTCTGAATACGCCGCAGGCATTGCTTACCGCCCGCCACGGCGCATGCCGCATTGACCGAGGCCACCCGAGTAGGCTGCTGCTCCTCTGAGTGCGGGGATCGACGACACAGGTCACTGCGCGGTAAGCATCCCGGCCCAGTGGCTTTCTTTTTTGTGCCGCAGGGTGCGGATCGCTAAGCAGACGCACCGGGTTGGGATGGAGCGAAACATGCGGCCGGTCTTCATGACAGTCACGCGTCACATGATCGATCAGGTTTTTGCCTCCAGCGGTTCGACACTAATGCCGGAGGATCTGTACGTTTCCCTCTAGATGCCGCTCCTGTTCATACATACCGTCGATATCGTTTAAAATCGACGTTGGCTGCCAGTGCGATGTCCATTAATTCCGTGAATGAAAATTGATTCCGTAACGCGTACCTGGGTACGGGCGCCGGCGCACCTTACATTGTCAATCCATCGAGTCGACGAGCTCGTAAAGCTGTTCATTGAGAACGAATCTGCCCGACACCGGCACGCGTTTACGCATCGAATTGACCGTATGGCAGCCTCTGTCGGCCGCCCGGACGACCGGTAGCACTTTTTCCAAGGGCGCGGCGCTCTTGATTTTAAAAACGTAGGCCATTCCCTGGGCTGCGTCGGAGAAATCTTTGATGGGAAACTTGCCGCTCAAGTCGTAAGTCATGCGCAATTCCATCTCCAGGTCATCGAGAGCAACCTGCGCCTTGGCGGAAAGCCGCTTGCACTGACTAAACATGCAAAAACCGATGGAAGCGATAAAATATTGCAGCGGCGACGGCCGCTTGCCGTGCTGCTGTTTGAACTTGTCGTCATCGCAGTAAACGGTGTAATCGTCGGGTTCTTCGAGCCTCACCAGCTCTTCGTTGAGGCGGATGACGGCGCGCTGCTGCAGTAAGTAGCCGTCCGTGCCATCCGACGGCTGCTGCCGCTCTTCCTCATAAACGACCCGAAACTTTCCGAGATCGATGGTTCCCGGAAGAGCTGCCATGCATCACTTCGCGCCGTGCAGCGCTTAGTAAACTTTCTCTGCCGTAATCGGCAGGCTCGTGATGCGCACACCGCAGGCGTCTTCCACCGCATTGGCAATGGCTGCCGCCGTAGGAATATTGCCGGTCTCGCCGATCGGCATGCTGTCATAGGGGCCTGCTCCGTGCGACGCTTCCGAAACCGATCCTTTGAATATCGGAACATCTTTGATGGTGGGGATCTTGTACTCGCCGAAGTGGGTCGTCGCGACTTTACCATCGTTGATGATTACTTCTTCCATCAACGTGTAGCCGATGCCGGTCATGCTTGCACCCTCGATCTGTCCTTGGTGCATCAGCGGATTGAGCACAGTGCCGGTATTATGCGTCGATGTGAATTTTTTGAGCTCCACCCGCCCGGTATCGGGGTCGACTTCTACTTCCGCAACTTGGACACACATGGATGCCGCGTGGATCTTGGAATTATCGTTAAAAGTCGCCTCCACTACGATCGGCGCCCCTTTCGCCTTGACGATCTCACCGTAGCTGAGTCGTCGTTCCATACGCGGATGCAAAGCCGCGCCTTTGGCCAACACGACTTGATCCGGTGAAGTGCCCATCTGCTCGGCCGCCGCCTGTTTGAGCGCAGCAACCGCCTTAAGTGCTGCCTCATAGCCGGCGTTGCCGTAGACCCGCGTCGCACGGCTGCCACCGACGCCCGTGTCTTTAGTTCCTTGCTGCGTGTCCAACTGCTGCACCTTGACCTGGCTCAATGGAATCTTCAGTTCTTCGGCGATGATTTCACTCAATACGGTATACGTGCCCGCACCCTGATCGGCCATTGCGGAGGAAATCGTCGCTACGCCTTTTGCATCGAGCGAAATCGCAACCGTGCCAATACCGCCGGCGGGCGTCCACTGCACCAGCGCGACACCGCGTCCGACGTTTTTGGGCTTGGTTTTTTGATAGCCCGAGTCGTCCAGCGCTTTCTTGAGCGTCTCGTCGGTCTTAATGTAACTGTACTCCTCGCCCGTCGGATCGATGTCGCCGTCGTGCATGAAGTTTTTTTGGCGCAACTTGATCGGGTCCATGCCTAATTTCTTGGCGATTATGTCCAACTGACTCTCATTGGCAAAAAATCCCTGGGGGTCGCCCGGCGAGCGCATATGGCCGCACGGGATTTTGTTGGTGTAGACCATATGTTCCTCGATAAATACGTGAGGAATCTTGTACGGACCGGCGGACAGATGCGGACCGTTGAGAAAGGCATTCGGCTTAAAAGCGCCATAGGCGCCGCTGTCGAAGATAAAGCTCATGCGGTGTGCGACCAGCGTGCCATCTTTTTTTACGCCGGTTTTGACGTGGATGATTGACGCATGCCGCGGATTTCCCGCAATGAATTCCTCTTCGTAATCCATCACCATCTTGACCGGTCGTCCGGCTTTCTTGGACAACAGATAAACCACGGCCAGATCCATGAAGTCGCCTTTGCCGCCGAAGTCACCCCCGATATAGACAGGGTTAAAGTTGAGTTTGTCTTGCGACAGCTTGAGCGCGTTGGCGACTTGTTCGCGCACCCCGTAGGGCACTTTGCTGCACGACCAAAACTCCGCCGAGCCGTCGAGCGACGTGCTGACGACGCAGGAATGCGGCTCGATATAACTCTGGTGCACTACCGGCGTCGTAAATGTGTTCTCGACGATTACGTCCGCCTGACGAAAGCCGGCTTCAGGGTCGCCTTTGCCCCAAGTGACGTAGACAAAATCGTTGGTCGGCTCCTTGAGTGGATTGGGCAACCCTTTGTAGTTCATGACGTCGGGGTGAAGGAGTTTCGCGCTGGGCTTAAGGG
>DATLCH010000060.1:0-11477 GCA_035526465.1 Candidatus Limnocylindrales bacterium
TCACGCGGTATTTGAGGCGACTCATGGCACGGCGCCGAAGTATGCCGATTTAGATAAAGTGAATCCGGGGTCGGTCATTCTCTCGGGTGAAATGATGCTACGTTACATGGGCTGGAACGAAGCGGCCGACTTGATCATCAAGGGCATCGAGGGCGCGGTCAACAACAAAACCGTTACCTACGACTTCGAACGGCTCATGCCTGGGTCCAAGTTGGTGAGCTGCTCCGGCTTCGGCGACGCGATCGTGGCCAACATGAAGTAATCGGCAGTCGATTAATAAATTTTCATCATAGGAAAGAGCGAAGTATGGCTAGGAAGAAAATCGCACTGATTGGCGCGGGCAACATCGGTGGGTCGATGGCGCATCTGGCGCTGCTTAAAGGCTTGGGCGATGTGGTGTTGTTCGACGTCGTTGACGGCTTGCCTCAAGGTAAAGCTCTTGATCTATCCCACGCAGGGCCGGTCGAAGGATTCGATGGCAATGTGGTCGGCACCAACAAGTATGACGATATTGCCGGCGCCGATGTTTGTATCGTGACCGCGGGTATCGCCCGGAAGCCGGGCATGAGCCGGGACGATTTGCTGGGTACCAACGCCAAGATTTTGAGCTCGGTGGCGGACGGAATTAAGACCCATGCGCCGAGTTCGTTTGTCATCGTCATTACCAATCCGCTCGATGCCATGGTGACTTTGATGCAACGCAAGCTCGGTTTTCCGAAGCACCGTGTGGTCGGCCAATCGGGGATTCTCGATTCCTCGCGCTACCGCTCGTTTATCGCAAAGGAGCTCAATGTTTCAGTGAAAAGCGTTCATGCGATGGTATTGGGCGGGCACGGCGACGATATGGTGCCGGTGCGCAGCTCGTGTATCATCGGCGGGGTGCCGGTCGAAAAGTTGATTTCGGGCAAACGTCTCGATGAGATCGAGGCGCGGGTGCGTAACGCCGGCGGCGAAGTCGTAGCCCTGTTAAAGACCGGCTCGGCTTATTTCTCACCGGCCTCGGCGGCGATTCAAATGACCGAGGCGTTTCTCTTCGACAAGAAGGAAATCCTTCCGTGCGCCGCGATGCTTGAAGGCGAATATGGCGTGAATGGCTATTACTTCTGTGTGCCGGTGCAGATCGGCGCCGGCGGTGTCGAACGGATTATCGACATTGGTCTAAGTGCGTCGGACAAGAAGGCCTTCGATGAGTCACTCAATCATGTTAAAGATATCGTTCAGGCCATGGACCGTGTCTTGAGCGCAGCTTAAGCAGAATTAGGCACGAGCGAAACCCTGTGGCCGATAGTAGGTCCCAGGGTTTCATTTTATCGGGCATGTGGGCGCATGAATATTCACGAATTTCAGGCTAAGGAAATTCTCAAGCGTTTCGGCGTGATGGTGCCGCGCAGCATCGTGGCTGCCACTGCGGATGAGGCACGGAAGGCGGCACAGACTCTGGGCCCTGGGATCTCTGTGGTCAAAGCGCAGATCCATGCCGGGGGCCGCGGCAAAGGCGGGGGAGTCAAGGTCGTCAAATCTCCCGACGAAGCGGCTGCCAGAGCGGGCGAAATGCTCGGCAAGAATCTTGTGACGCACCAGACTGGGCCCGAAGGGCGGCGCGTCCGCCGCGTTTTGGTCGAGCAGGGAGTCAATATTGCGCGCGAAATTTATCTTGCCATTGTACTCGATCGCGCGCAGTCCCGTGTCACGGTGATCTGTTCCTCGGAGGGTGGCGTCGAAATTGAAGAGGTCGCCGAAAAACACCCGGAAAAGCTTCTCAAAGAAACGGTCGACCCCGTGATTGGGTTGGCGGCATTTCAATGCCGGCGCGTCGCTTTCGCGTTGGGAATTCCGCCACAAGTTGTCGGCAAGTTTGTCGCCGTTATGCAAGGACTCTATCGGGCGTTTGACGAGTGCGATGCAGCCTTGGCAGAGATCAATCCTCTGATTCTTACCAAAGAAGGCGAGGTCATGGCGCTTGACGCCAAGATGAATTTCGACAGCAACGCCTTTTTTCGCCAAAAAGATATCGTCGCTTTACGCGATACCGACGAAGAAGATCCGCGCGAAGTCGAGGCCAGCAAGTTCGATCTCTCGTATATTTCTCTCGACGGCAACATTGCTTGCATGGTCAACGGCGCCGGATTGGCGATGGCGACCATGGACATCATAAAATTCTATGGTGGCGAGCCGGCGAACTTTCTCGACGTCGGCGGCGGCGCGGACAAAGCCAAGGTTGCCAACGCATTTCGCATCTTGCTCGCTGACGACCGGGTCAAAGGTGTGCTGATCAACATCTTCGGCGGCATCATGCGCTGCGATATACTGGCGCAGGGAGTCGTCGATGCCGCCCGGGAATTAAGTATCAAAGTTCCGGTGGTCGTGCGTATGCAAGGGACCAATGTCGAACAGGGGCGAAAAATTCTCGCCGATTCGGGTTTAACCATTATCACTGCTGAGACGATGGCCGAAGCAGCCGAGAAAATCGTTAACGCGGTCAAATAATTGGTATCTGAACTGCCGAGGAAATCTCGGATAAGTACAGGTCCAGAAATTCCACGGCGAAAACCCGACCAAACCTTATGGCTATTCTAGTAGATAAGAATACGCGAGTTCTGACCCAAGGCATTACGGGTGCCACTGGACAGTTTCATACCAAAGCGTGCAAAGAGTACGGCACTCAGATGGTGGCTGGAGTGACGCCCGGCAAAGGCGGCACGGCCTATGAAGGAATTCCCATCTTCGATACGGTCGAACAGGCGGTGCGTGAAACCGGCGCGAATGCAACCGTGATTTACGTCCCTCCGCCTTTCGCGGCGGATGCGATTCTCGAAGCGGCCGATGCCGATATCCCTTTGATCATCTGCATCACCGAGGGTGTGCCGGTGCGCGATATGGTCAAGGTGAAACGATTTCTCGTCGGACGAAGGTCTCAACTACTCGGCCCCAATTGTCCCGGAACGATCACCCCCGGCGAATGTAAGATAGGCATCATGCCAGGCCACATCCATCGGCCGGGGAGCGTCGGCGTCGTTTCACGCAGCGGTACGTTGACCTATGAAGCCGTCGATCAGTTGACCCGTTTGGGCATGGGACAATCGACGTGTGTCGGCATCGGCGGCGATCCGGTGCACGGATTTGATTTCCTCGATGTCTTGAAACTATTCAATGATGATCCCGGCACCGAAGCGGTGGTGATGATCGGCGAAATCGGCGGCAGCTCCGAAGAGGACGCGGCAGCATGGATTAAGGCGCACATGAAAAAGCCCATGGCAGGATTTATTGCCGGGCAGACGGCGCCTACGGGGAAACGCATGGGGCACGCCGGCGCGATTATTTCCGGCGGCAAAGGCACGGCCAAAGAAAAAATTGCAGCAATGAAACAAGCGGGTATTCGCATGGCGTCGTCGCCGGCGGATATTGGCCGCTCAATGCAGGAGGCGATGGGAAAGTAGTATGGCCATGGAAAGAACTCTATCGATTGTGAAACCCGACGCAGTAAAGCGTAATTTGATCGGCGCTATTCTCAAAAAATTCGAGGCCGTTGGACTGCGAATCGCCGCCGGAAAATTGATCCGTTTGACGCCGGACCAAGCCCAATCTTTTTATGCCGTGCACAAAGCGCGGCCGTTTTTTCAGGGATTGTGCGATTATATGTCTTCGGGCCCGATTTTCGTTTCGGTGCTCGAAGGTGACAATGCAATTGCCCGGAATCGCGAAGTAATGGGCGCGACCGATCCGGCGAAAGCAGCGACCGGAACGATTCGCCAGGAGTTCGGCGAGGACATCGAAAAGAACGCCGTGCACGGTTCCGATGCCCCGGAGACCGCCGCCACGGAAATTGCTTTTTATTTCAAGCCCGACGAAATTTATTAACTTGTCGCCATATTGGGTGGGGAATGTGAAGGCGGACGGCAAGCCCAATATTAAAGACCTGAGCTCCGGCGAGCTGGGCGAATTTCTCGCCGCGGCTAAACAGCCGGGCTACCGCGCGAAACAGATATGGCAGTGGTTGTTTCGCGAGCATGTCACCGAGTTCGCGTCCATGACCAACCTGCCGGTGCCATTGCGCGAGCAGTTGGCATGCTCATTTACGATTGGCCGGCTGGCAATCGAACGGCGTCACGATTCTCGTGATGGCACCGTCAAATTTCTGTTTGGCTTGGCCGACGGCAAGAGCATCGAGAGTGTCGTCATCCCGGAAAGACAGCGACTGACGATCTGCATCTCGACGCAAGTGGGTTGCGCTTATGGCTGCGCCTTTTGCGCCACCGGGCTGTTAGGCTTTAAACGCAATCTTACTTGCGGTGAGATCGTCGAGCAGATTCTCGAGGCCAATCGAGCTCTTGTCGAAGACCGGCGCATCACCAACGTGGTTCTCATGGGCATGGGCGAGCCTTTGGCAAACTACGAGCAGACTCGGCGTGCCCTCGAGATCATGATCGATCCGGCCTGGGGATTGGCAATCTCGCCGCGAAAAATTACCCTGTCCAGTGTCGGTCTGGTGCCGCAGATCCAAAAATTGATGGAAGAGACCAATATCACGTTGGCGATCTCGCTGCACGCAGCCACTGAAGAATTGCGCGGTCGCTTGATGCCAGTTAACCGCAAGTACTCGCTGGAAGAGTTGATCGATTGTTGCCGCAACTTGCCGCTGCCGCGGCGCAAACGCATCACGTTCGAATACGTTTTGCTGAGTGGCGTAAACGATTCGTTGGCTGATGCCAAAGCGTTATGCCAGGTCTTGCGCGGGGTGCCCAGCAAAGTCAACGTGATTCCGTTCAATCCCCATCCCGGTAGCGAATTTCAGCGGCCGTCCGACGACGCGGTGCAGCGTTTCCAACAGGTGCTTTTCGATCACAAGATCCAAGTCAATGTGCGCCGCCCGCGCGGCGACGATATCGCCGCAGCTTGCGGTCAGCTGCAGGGGCAGGCGCAAAGCGAGTCACTCGATACCGACGCGCGGGTCGCGGCGAACTAGTAGCATGCGCCATCCAACCATCGGCGTGATCGGCGGCAGCGGCCTTTATCAGATGGCGGGGCTCAAAACCGTGCGCGAGGTGGCGGTTTCTACGCCTTTCGGCAAGCCGTCCGACAAATTAATACGCGGCAAGCTCGGTGATAGCGACGTAGTCTTCTTACCGCGGCACGGAAAGGGCCACCGTTGGTTGCCCACGGAAGTTAATTTTCGCGCCAACATTTTCGCCATGAAGAAATTAGGCGTGGAACGGATTATATCGATCAGCGCGGTGGGCAGTTTGAGAGAAGAGATCGCGCCCGGTCATCTCGTCGTGCCGGACCAGTTTATCGACCGCACGACCCAGCGCCCGAGCACGTTTTTTGGCAAAGGTCTGGTCGCCCATGTCAGCATGGCAGACCCGTTTTGCAACGATCTCTCTCGAGTATTGCAAGATTCTGCCCGCCAGAGCGGAGCGACCGTGCATCGCGGCGGGACCTATCTGTGCATGGAAGGACCGCAGTTTTCCACCCGGGCCGAGTCGCGTTTGTATCGCAGTTGGGGCGCTCATGTAATTGGCATGACCAATTTGCAAGAGGCAAAACTCGCGCGCGAGGCGGAGATATGCTTCGCGACATTGGCTTTGGCGACCGACTACGATTGTTGGAACGAGCAAGCCGGTGACGTCGAAATCGAGCGGGTGTTGACGGTTTTACAGAACAACGTGAATCTGGCGCGGCGCACCATAGGCGCGGCGGTTGGCCTTCTAAACGAACCGCGAAGTTGCAGCTGTGCGAGCGCTCTAAAGGATGCTATCATAACCGATCGTCGCGCAATTCCCCGGAAACTTAGGCACGATCTAAATCCCTTAATAGGAAAATACTTATGAGCGTATTGGTGGTTGGCACGGTTGCTTTCGATTCCATCGAGACGCCATCGGGCTCGGTGGAGAGAATCCTCGGCGGCTCGGCATCGTATTTTGCGTTGGGCGCGAGTTACTTTGCGCCGGTGCGGGTCGTCGGCGTCATCGGTCAGGATTTTCCGCAGGACCATCTCGATCTGTTCACTCAACGCGGCATCGATATCGAGGGGATCAAGCGCGAGAAAGGCGACACGTTTCATTGGCGCGGCCGCTATCATGAAGACATCAACCAGCGCGACACCATCGAATTGCACCTCAATGTGTTGGCGGGTTTCAAACCTAATCTTCCGGAGCGCTATCGTGACACGGAGTATGTCTTTCTCGGTAATATCGATCCGTTGATACAGATGGACGTTGTCGAGCAAATCCGCCATATGAAGCTTTTGGTCTGCGACACCATGGATTACTGGATTCGCGAGAGCAACGCAGCGCTGAAAAAAGTCTTGCAGCGCATCGAGATGCTGGTGTTGAACGATTCAGAAGCGCGTTTGCTGAGTGGCTATGACAATATTGTCAAAGCTGCGCGGGCGATACTCCGCATGGGTCCGAAAATGGTTTTGATCAAGCGCGGCGAATATGGAGTTTTGCAATTTTCCGAGTCTGCCGTCTTCGCCACACCTGCATATCCGCTCGAAGAGGTTTTCGATCCGACGGGTGCCGGAGACTCATTTGCGGGCGGTCTCATGGGCCAGCTGGCCCGTTCCGGGGACGCCAGCCAGGGCGGCATGCGCCGGGCCATCGTCTACGGCTCGGTGGTGGCGTCATTCACCGTCGAGGATTTTGGCGTCAAACGGCTCGCCGGCCTTTCCTTGCCGGACATCGAACAACGCTACCAACGGTTTATCGAGCTGACTGATTTTCATTCCTGAGCCGATGGATCTTTCTGTCGTTATTCCCGTCTATAACGAGGAAGAGAATGTCGAACCGCTGATCACCGAGATCGAGGCAGCCTTGGCGGCGCTCGGGAAAAAATACGAAATCATCGTTGTCGATGACGGCAGTAAAGATTCGACGTTTGTTAAGCTTAGATCAATTCATAAACGCGTGGCCAAGCTTCAAGTCGTTCGTCTCAAGCGCAACTTCGGCCAGACTGCGGCAATCGCCGCCGGGCTGGCTCACGCGCGGGGCGTCGTGGTAATTCTCATGGATGGTGACGCACAGAACGATCCCGCCGACATTCCCGCGCTCCTACGCAAGCTCGATGAAGGCAACGATCTGGTGGCGGGCTGGCGTTACAACCGTCAAGATCCCTTTCTCAACCGGCGGCTGCCCTCGATGATCGCCAACCGGCTGATTTCTTCTACGACCCATGTCAAGCTGCATGATTACGGTTGCACTCTGAAGGCGATGCGTCAGGATGTCGCAAAAAATTTGCGCCTTTACGGCGAGATGCACCGGTTTATTCCCGCCATCGCCTACGAGCGCGGCGCGCGCATCGCCGAATTGAAGGTCAATCATCGACCGCGCCTGCGCGGCACATCGAAGTACGGCATCACTCGGACTTTGCGTGTAGCCCTGGATCTATTAACGGTCAAATTTCTTAGCAGCTATTCGACCCGGCCGTCGCATGTGTTTGGGCCCATCGGTCTGGGTAGCGGTTTTCTGGGTTTTGTCATCGGACTTTACTTGACCGCTCAGAAAATTTTGTATGGGCAGGATATCGGCGGCCGGCCGTTGCTGTTGCTTGCCGTTCTGCTAATTTTCATCGGTTTTCAGTTTGTCACCATGGGCTTGCTGGGTGAGATGCTGGCACGCACCTATCATGAGTCGCAAGACCGGCCGGTATACGTGGTCGGCGAAGTTCTAGGAGGAGGAACGGGCGCATGAAATTGGCGGTCGTAGGAACCGGCTATGTCGGTTTGGTCGCGGGTACTTGTCTCTCCGAGAGCGGCAACGACGTGATCTGCGTCGACATTGACGCGCAGAAGATCGATCTGCTCAAGGGCGGCAAGGTGCCGATCTATGAGCCGGGATTGGAAGAGATGGTGCGGCGCAACGCCGAGGATCAGCGCCTGAGCTTCACTACGGATCTGCCCAGCGCCGTGAAAAAATCGGATGTCATTTTCATCGCGGTTGGCACACCCCAGGGAGAAAACGGCCATGCCAATCTAGAATTCGTCAAGTCGACTGCCAAGAGTATCGCCAAGGCGCTCGACTCGTTCAAGATCATCGTTACCAAGAGCACCGTGCCGGTGGGCACGGCTGATCAGATCAAAAAATGGATCGCCGAAGAAACCGCACAACCCTTCGCAGTGGCATCCAATCCTGAGTTCATGAAAGAGGGCGCCGCGGTGGAGGACTTCATGAAACCCGACCGTGTCGTGTTGGGCGGCGACGATCCGGCAGCGTTGGCGACGCTGCGCGAGCTCTATGATCCATTTGTGAGGACGGGTAATCCAATTCTCATCATGGACAGCCGCAGCGCCGAAATGAGTAAATATGCCGCCAACGCCATGCTTGCGACGAAGATTTCCTTTATCAATGAAGTTGCCCGCCTGTGCGAACAGATGAATGCCGACATCGGCGAAGTGCGCCGGGCGATCAGTCTAGACCGACGCATTGGGCCGCACTTTATTTTTCCCGGTGTCGGGTATGGCGGTTCGTGCTTTCCCAAGGATACGCGCGCCATGATTGGCATGGGCGGCGATCATCAAGACATGGTTTTGCTCAGGGCCGTCGAACAGGTGAACGAACGGCAGAAACAGTTGTTATTCGACAAAGTCGGGCGCCATTTTGGTGGTAAACTCTCAGGGCTGACGTTTGCCGTCTGGGGTTTGGCTTTCAAGCCGCGCACGGACGATATGCGCGATGCCCCGGCGATCAATATCATTGAATCTTTGCTCGCAGCCGGAGCCAGGGTGCAGGCTTTCGACCCCGAGGCGATGGAAGAGGCGCGCAAAATATTCGGCGATCGCATCCAATACACGCACCGCAATTACGACGCGCTCCATGGTGCGGCCGCTTTGTTGATCGTCACCGAATGGAATGAGTTCCGCCGCCCGGATTTTGTTCGCGTCAAGAATCTGCTCACCAGCCCGGTGATCTTCGACGGACGCAACATCTACGATCCTGCGGATCTGCGCAAGCTGGGATTTACTTATTATTCGATTGGGAGAAATGATGGCTAGATATTTGATTACCGGCGGTGCTGGTTTTATCGGCTCCCACCTATGTGAATATTTTCTCAATCAAGGCCATCAAGTGTTATGCATGGATAACTACTCCACCGGCGCCAATGAAAACATCGGGTCACTATTAAAGAATCCCCGCTTCCGCTTTATCGATCACAATGTCAGCCGCTACATCGAAGTTCCGGAGCCGCTGGATTTTGTCTTGCACTTCGCTTCGCCGGCAAGTCCGGTCGACTACTTAGAGCTGCCGATTCCAACCTTGAAAGTCGGCGCCTTGGGTACTCACAACACCCTCGGGCTGGCTAAAGCCAAGAGCGCAACTTATCTGCTGGCGTCGACTTCGGAAGTCTATGGCGATCCGCTGGTGCGGCCGCAGAGCGAAGAGTACTGGGGCAACGTCAATCCCATAGGACCGCGCGGTGTTTATGACGAAGCCAAACGCTTCGCCGAAGCGATCACCATGGCGTATCATCGATACCATGGCCTCGACAGCCGCATCGTGCGGATTTTTAATACCTACGGCCCGCGCATGCGCATCCGCGACGGCAGGGTGGTGCCCAACTTCATCATGCAGGCATTAAAAGACGAGCCGTTGACCGTATACGGCCAGGGGCAACAGACGCGCAGCTTTCAGTACGTCGATGATCTCATCGCCGGTCTTGATAAGTTACTGCAGTCCAATCATCATCTGCCGGTCAATATCGGCAATCCTTATGAGATGACGGTTTTACAGTTCGCCAATAAAATCATCGAAATGACCAAATCCAAGAGCGAAATCGTTTACAAACCACTGCCCGAAGACGACCCGCAGGTACGCCAGCCCGATATCACTAAAGCTCGAAAAATTCTCGGGTGGGAGCCCAAGGTGAAACTGGAAGAAGGTTTGGTCAAGACCATCGAATACTTTCGCACGAAGCTTTAGGATTGATCTGATGCGGATCCTGGTTACTGGAGGAGCGGGCTTTATCGCCTCGCACATCACCGACGCATATATCGAGCGCGGCCATGAAGTTCATATCGTCGACGACTTCTCAACGGGGCAGCGCGCCAACCTCAATGGTAAAGCTACCTTGCACCAGATCGATATCGCCGACAGTCACAGTGTTAAGTTAGTCGAGCGGATCAAACCGGATATATTGAGTCATCACGCGGCGCAGATGGATGTGCGCCACTCGGTGGCCGATCCGACATTCGACGCGCGCGTGAATATTCTCGGCTTCATCAATTTACTGGAAGGCTGTAAGAACGCCGGCGTCAAAAAAGTGATTTTCGCCTCTTCCGGTGGCGCGGTTTACGGCGAGCAGGAGAGTTTTCCCGCTTCAGAAAGCCATCCTACGCAACCTGCCAGTCCGTACGGAGTGAGCAAGCGGACGGGAGAATTGTATCTGTCCTATTATCACCAGACATTTGGCCTGCCCTATCTCGCTTTACGCTATGCTAATGTTTACGGCCCACGCCAGTCGACCCAGGGAGAGGCCGGTGTGGTGGCAATATTCTTGGCGCTGCTGTTAACGGGCAAGACGCCGGTCATCAATGGCGACGGCAGGCAGACCCGTGATTACGTTTACGTCGGCGATGTAGTCGCGGCAAACGTCGGCGCACTACAGAGCGACTTTGTCGGCCCGGTCAACATCGGCACCGGTGTCGAAACCGACGTGGTTACGATTTACGATCATCTACGCGTTGCCGTCGGCAGCGACATGCACGCCCAACACGGCCCGGCAAAAGCCGGCGAACAGCGGCGCAGCTGCATCGATAATCGGCGCGCCGGTGAAGTTTTAGGGTGGCGCCCGCAAGTGGCGCTGCAGGATGGCCTGCAACACACCGCAGCCTTTTATCGCGAACATTTAACTCAATGAAACTCGATCATATCCGCAATTTTTCAATCATTGCCCATATCGATCACGGCAAGTCGACTCTGGCGGACAGGCTTTTGGAGTTCACCGGGGCGGTGAGCGAGCGGGAGAAGACCGACCAGATATTGGACAGCATGGAACTCGAACGGGAGCGTGGAATCACGATCAAGGCTAGTCCGGTGTGTTTACGCTATCGAGCCAAGGACGGCAAAGAGTACAAGTTCAACTTGATTGACACTCCAGGCCATGTCGATTTCACCTATGAGGTCTCGCGCAGCCTGGCCGCTTGCGAGGGGGCGTTGTTGATCGTCGATGCCGCCCAGGGTGTCGAAGCTCAGACTGTTGCCAATGTTCATATGGCGCTGGATCTCAATCTCGAAGTCCTGCCGGTGATCAACAAGATCGATTTGCCCAGCGCCGAGCCGGAACGGGTCAGACAAGAAATCGAGGATGTCATCGGTCTCGATGCCTCGAATGCGATCCTTGCCAGCGCGAAAGAGGGCGTCGGCATCGAAGATATTCTCGAAGCGGTGATCCACTTTTTTCCGCCGCCCCAGGGCGATGCCAATGCGCCGTTGACGGCGTCGATCATCGATTGTTGGTTCGACCCTTACCACGGCGCGGTGGTG
>DATLCH010000187.1:0-7851 GCA_035526465.1 Candidatus Limnocylindrales bacterium
GTTGTTACCGATAAAATAGTAGAACTCGTCAGTATTGTGGCAGTGCGGCACCTGATAATCGGGAACCTGCGCAGGCAAATCCTTGGCTTCGTGGATGGCGACGTAGATGTCGGCATCGGGATGCGAATCGCTATTGATGAATACGTAACGCTTTACCGGCAGCGCGCTCAATTGACGCAGCGGCCGCTTCTCTTCATGCTTGCCGCCGAGCATACCGGGCCGTGCTTTGACGATGTATTTTGATAAGTCCATACAAGCTCCTGTTCGTTTACGGCCGTGTCGTAAAGTCTGTCCATCCGAGAATTCGCGACCGCAGCGGGATGTCCGAGAGCTGCCATTTGCCTCCAGGGGAGCTGTGAAAGCTTATGAGATCGATGGCGAATTCCGGAAAATCTCCCCTGGCCCCTCTTTTCCAAAGAGGGGAGCTGCCGGCCGATATTCGATATCTCCGTAGCATCTCATCCGCCTTTGAAAAAAGGGACGACAGGGGATTTGATTTTTTCACAGCCTCAGAGGTGATCACTGTTACGATTCGCCCATAACTTTCTTCATTCGCTCGATGATGTCCGGCGGCTGATTGATCACCTCTCTCGCCAAGGCCTCGAGCCGTT
Organism: Candidatus Limnocylindrales bacterium; assembly: GCA_035526465.1. Taxonomy (GTDB): domain Bacteria; phylum Desulfobacterota; class Binatia; order UBA9968; family UBA9968; genus DP-20. Next base: position 612 of record DATLCH010000187.1, read on the forward strand.
CGCCGCTCACCGGAGCAATCTCCCATTCCCGCTTCTTTGCGTCCGCCGCGAACTCAGGATCTTTGAGCATATTGAGATAGGCGTCGCGGAGCAGCTTCACACGATCCGCAGGGATGCCCGGAGTCGCCAGAATGGGCCGGCCGAAAGCGCCCGGGCCGAGGACCACTCGCGCCAGGCGTTTCTTCGCATCCATGCCTTTTTCTTGGTCCATCAATTCCCAGATCGTCGGCGTGTCGGGCAAGCGATGATTGCGCTTATCGCCGGTTTGCACGAGAAATCTTACGAAGCCATTTTTCGCCCAGGTTTTTCCCGGCTCGCGGCCAAAAAACGCGCTGATGGTTGTGCCACGGCAATGGATCTCGTTTTTCTCGACGGCTAAATCCACGTCCGCGGCTCCCGGATAGCCGGTCACCATGTTGATCCTGACGCCGAAGATTTCCTCGATCAACTTGGGTATGTAAAATCCCGTGCTGCCGACTCCGGAAGCGCCGCAGCGCGGCGGTTCGCCGCCCTTGCGCAAATCGAGCAGCGTCTTGTATGGCTGATCGGAGCGGATAAAAAACAGCTCGTCGTTTTCTTCGGGCGTGCCAATCCAGGTGAACTTGGCCCAATCGAACTGAACTTCTTTTCGGCCGAGCAGCTGGGCAAAATAAATCGGCGCGGTCACCGCCCCCAAGGTAAGACCGTCGGGCTTGGCGACGCTATAAACATAATTAGCGGCTGTCAGCGATCCACCACCCGGCATGTTCTGCACGATAATGTCCGGTTTACCCGGGATCTGTTTCGGTAGGTGATTCGCCACCACGCGGGCATATAGATCGCTCGCGGCGCCGGCGGAAGCGCCGACGACGATTTTCATTTGCTTGCCTTTGAAAAAATCGCTTTGGGCGCGGACTCCAGAGCCATTAATCAACAGCAACAAGACGATCAACAATGCCTTTTGCATGTTCCTGGCTATCTCCGTTTCGCTTTGTGTGCGTAACTCGCTTCCAACTTGCTCAACTCGGTCATCCCGGTTGCGTCCCATGGTAACTTTCCGCCTCCGGTAAACGGCGTGCCGCTGTGCGCCGCCGCGAATTCATCCCATGCGCGCATGTCTTTGTTTTTGAAGTCTTGGAAAAACGACCAGGCCGCCGTTTTGAGAACCAGATCGGGCAGGAACGTGTACCACGCGGCATTGAGCCCGAGCGCTTCATGCTCTTTTAGGGTCAGCGCCCGCGCCAGCTGGCCTTTCATCGCCGAGAACGGTCCTTTGACGACGCTGCGGGCGCGTTTGATCTCGGCCACCGAGTGGGGCGATTCGAACTGTACCCAATCGACGCGGCCTTGGGTTTCGTACAGGCGCAGCCGCCGCAACAACTCAGCCATCCCGCCGTTGACCGCGTTGCGCGCATAGCACTGCGCCATGATGACGAAATCGCGATCGATCTCATTCTTGGCATCGACCGCGACACAATAGCGCGTTACGGCGTCTTCGCGGCTGACAATGGCAATCCCCGCCGATCCGGTGCGTCGTTTCTGGTCCAGCGGCTGGTCGTCGAGCCGTAAACCGGCGAGGCCCGCTTCGATACATTCGCGGACCAGACGGCGCACCGCCATGATGCCGCCGTGGCCGGTGTCGCCGTCGAGAATTACCGGTAGCTTCACCGCGCGGGCGATCCACTTGGCAAACTCGACACACTCGGTCATGGACAAAATGCCCAGATCAGGTTGACCCGTATAGTTGCCGCCGGTAATGCTCGTGCCGACGAAACACGCTTCAACGCCATTGGCCTCCATGATCTTCGCGTGGAAGGCATTCGGCGCGCCCAGCACCGCCAATACTTTGTTTTTGCGGCCAAGCAGTTGCCGTAACTTCTTGGTCGGCTTCATGCGCTGTACCGCCGGTAATATTTTACCGCATTGTCCCACAACAATTTGTGCAGATGTTCGGGTTGCAAGTTCCAGCCGAGCACGGTTTCGGCAGCAACGGGAAACCAGCTCTCGCCGTGGGGGTAGTCGGAACCGAACATAAGAATATCGGGGCCTAAAAGGTCTATGACGCTTTGAGTAATCGCTGCACCTTCGGAAACTTCGATGCTCTGGAAATAACGACCGCCGGTAACATAGCTGCGAATCGTTTCTTTGAGTGGCGGCAACGCTTCGGGACAGAGCTTGGTGTGCTCTTCGAGCCGGCTCACCCACACCGGCAGCCAGCCATGTCCCGCTTCCAGCGTGCCCACGCGTATATTCGGATAGCGGTCCATGATCCCCGCGCCGATAATGGCGGCCATATTGCGCTGGCCGCACCAGGGATGCGCCGCCGAGCGCTGCAGCCAGAGATTATCCCACGAATCGAGACCGCCCGGTGCATAGGGCGGCATCACCGTGAACGTGTGTAGAGCGACGGCTAAATCGTTTTCTGCGGCGGCTTGCCAGATTGGTTCAAGATCGGGGTGATCGAGCGGGAACTGATAGGGCGCATAGACAAAAAGCGCAAGCGCCCAGCTCTCTTTGGCGGCGCGGCGCACTTCGGCCAAGGAAGTCTTGATGTCGCGGGCCGAAACCAGGATCACGCCCTTCAAGCGCTCAGGAAAGACGGCGCAATAGTCGGCCATCCAGCGGTGATAGGCCTCGTACACCGCGCTCTCCAGCGCAACGTCGTCGATGGTGGTCCAACAACCGAACCAGCCCGAAGGCAGCATAAGATTGACGTCGATGCCCTCGATGTCCATGTCCTTTATGCGAACGGCGGGATCGCGCTCGCAAAGCGCATCGGGTTTGCCGTGCTGATGGCGCTTGTAGCCGCTCATGTATTCGTCTTTTTGCGGTGCTCGATCGCCGCTGACGCCCAGACGGCGCTCGTACGAGCGCTCGCCCATTAAATAGGTGACCGCGCCGTCCTTGTTCTTGGCCCGGTACTTTTCGTACTGCGCCAGCTTAACGCGGGCGGAACTTGCCATGTACGGTTCCAACAGTTCGGCGTCGGGCCTGACATGTGTGTCCGCATCGAAGATCTTATAGCCGTTGCGTGCCATGGGTTGGCTCCTCGTTTTGGTTAAAGCGCCAACCACACCGCTAACCGTAAAGCAGCGGGGCTGTCAAGTTCTTTTGCCGGCTGTGTAGTAGCAACATCAATCTGACAGGGGTTAACAGCAACGTAATTACGTCAGGCTGAAGGATGACAGCCTGACGACGAAAGAAGAGAAACGAACGGACGTAATTCTAAGAGTATCTCGTATTATGCCGTAGTCGGATGGCTGAGTTCGCTCTGCTCGCATGGAGCCATTAAGCCCAGCCGATTTGTACTAGCAGACGCACGCCGATGAGCGCATAAACACCCGCCATGACGTCGTCGAGCACAATCCCGGCGCCACCGGGCAATTGTTCGATTTTTTTTGTCGGGAATACCTTGACGATATCGAAGCCGCGAAACAGCAGAAAACTCCAAATCAAAACCGTCAGCCGCGGCGGCGCAAGAAAATTGGCTACCAGGAAGCCGACGATTTCGTCGATGACAATGACCTGCGGATCTTTCTGTTTCAGAATAAGCGCGCCCTTGGTGGACAGCCATATGGCGCAGCAGATCGATCCGACGACAATCACTGCGGCAAAAAGTAAATTGCTCAGTGCGAAGCGGTTAAGCGCCAGCGATAACGGAATGGCAACCAGGGTGCCGATGGTTCCCGGCAGCCGAGGAACATATCCTGCTCCGGCGCCGGTGACCAAGAACATCACGGCTTTTTTGGAAAATGTACTCATTAAAAATATTCGACGACGCAGAGAAACTCTCAAGCCTGCTGATCAGTTCTCGCTGACACTGCCTCTGCAAAAGGAACCGGGGCTACTTCCAACATCCTTCGCGAGCGACGAGATCAAAGACTTCCGTCAAAATCGCGGTTGCCGAATCGACTGTGGCTTCATCGACGGTCATGGCCGGCTGAATGCGAACTCGATGCGTGTAGGTCATGGTCAACAGCCCGCGCGCGACGCACTCGTGAAAAATGCGCTGACAGACAGAAGTAGCAAGCGGTTCTTTGGTCGTTTTGTCGCGAACCAAATCCATTCCGATGAACAGGCCGGCACCGCGCACATCACCGACGAACGGATAACGATCGGTCCAATCTTCGATTTTTTTCAGGAAGTAGGCGCCGACTCGCTTCGAGTTCTCGACCAGCCCTTCTTCATCGATGACCCTGAGGGACGCGCTGGCCGCAGCGGCCGCCAGCGGATTTCCTCCATAGCTTGAAGAAGATCCCGACGGATCGGACCATGGCTTAGCGCCGACGATTTCATCGTTGGAAAGGAGCCCGCTGATCGGAAACCCGGCTCCGAACTGCTTGCCGAGCGTAACGATATCGGGCTCGACGCCCGAGTGCTCCGAACCCCAGTACGTACCGCAACGGCCGAATCCGGTGATCATCTCGTCGACGATCAGCAGAGCGCCGAATTCCCGCGCCACGTCTTTAATTGCCGGCAAAAATTCCTTGGGTGGAATCACGTTTCCAGCCGTTCCCTGCATCGGCTCGATCAGGAAAGCGGCGACTTTTCCGCTGCTGTTTTGCTTGATCTGCTGACGAGTCGCTTCGACGCACGCGAGCCCGCAGGAGTCGTAGCTCAGCTTGAGCGGACAACGGTAACAATCGGCGTACGGCGCAACATGCGAGCCCGAAACCATGGGGCCGTAGCCGTTCTTGAAGTCCGAGCCCATAAGCGAAAGAGCTCCCATGGTCTTGCCGTGAAAACCTCCGCTGAAACTCACGAACTCGTATTTTCCCGTGTACGATTTCGCCAGTCGAAGTGCCGATTCAACGGCTTCAGCGCCGCTCGAATACAGCTGGGTCCGGTGCAGCGAAGGCGCCGGACGATGCTCTGCCAGCTGTTCGAACAACCTGACCCTGGGTTCGCTGGTAAAACTGCCGACCGAAGCTTTTGCCACCTGGGCTTGAATCGCGTGCGCGTATTCCGGGTGACTATGACCCAGCGCGTTGACGCCGATGCCGCCGATGATATCGAGCAAAGTATTGCCGTCGACGTCAGTCACCGCGCTGCCGCGGGCCTCCTTAACGACGATGCCCGCCATCAAGGCAAAGCGCTGCAGTCCCGGAGCTAAATGAGCATCTTCGCGTTTGCGCAGCTCCTGACTTTGCGGCCCCGGAATAGCCGTCTTGATGACCGGCTTTTGATTCCTTGGCTGCTGAATCGGCTTTTTCATCAGGCGTATTTCTGTGTGCGAAAGACAAACCGGCGATGAAGCGGAAAATTAACTAGAATTCCGACCGAAAGAGCGCTGATTGCCTTTGACATCGCGTAGTGAAACCCGGCGTACTCGGTCAGCAAATAAACGCCCAGGCTATTCAGAACCAGACTCACCGTCGCAACCGCCGCATAACGAATCGCTTGGCCGCGAACGCCCTCACGAGCCGCCTCGAAACTCCAATGCCGGCCTAAGATAAAATTGACGACGGCGCCACAAAAAGCCCCGCTGACAGTCGCTGCGACATACCACACATGGCCGAACTCGACTAACAAAATCAGCGTACAGAAGTCGACAATCGTCGCGATCCACGATGCGATTTGGGAGCGTCCCAGCGAAACTATCAATGGGGGACGGGCGCGTCGTTTCACAGTTGCAAGCCTCTAACAGGGTGCTGAAACCCCTCGAAGTCCTTCGACGAGCTCAAACGAACGGAATAGGAGTTAAAATCGTTGACCAAAATCCGTTCATGCTGAAGCTCTCGAAGCATGAGTACCTTTTTTTACCACCTGCTAGACCCCGATGCCGGCCGAGTGATGGTTGACTTGAGAGTTGTCTTGGTCATCGCTCGAGATTTTTTCATGCGTTCTAGTGCGCGCCTCAGCCTTATCTTTTTCGCGGGCTCGAATGGCTTTTGTGATCGCCCGAAACCGCTCGACGGCAGAGACATTGGCCACCACGCCAACAAATCCCAGCGCCAGCACCATTGGATAACCGACGGCGCTGGAAAACTCGTGCTGGCTTTCCAGCCAGGGAATGGTCAGCGCAGATAAGGTTGCTCCGAGGGTGAGATATACGGCGCGCTCAGGGCGCCGCATGCTTCCTTTTGGCGGATCTACATTGAGCGCCTCGGCCTTGGCCGTCGAATAACTCACCATGAAGCTGCCAAGTAGGGTGAGCAGCGCAAGAATCTGCAGCACGGGAATTTCCCGGTAATAGATGATTAAACCCGCTAAAAAAAAGAATTCGCCGTAGCGGTCCGCCGCGGCATCGAGAACCTCGCCGGCATCGGAGGCGACACCGGAAATGCGTGCAACCATTCCATCGACGGAATCCAGCAGGCCGGAAAAAGCGGCGCATATCGCGCCGAAACCAAAGTGGCCGACACTCAAGCAAGCGCCGGATAAAAACCCCAGCCCGAGTGAAGCCCAGGTGACTTGATTGGGACCTATGCCGAGAAAAACCAGGAGCCTCGCAACTGGGTCAAGAATCCAATAACCCAATTCCATGGCACTCTGACTCAGAAACCGGCTGCCGCCCTGTTGCTCGACCCGGGCGAAACGAGCGCGCCCCTTGATCGCGACCCGCACTCCATACATTGCCGAAAGCACGACAATGAACAGCGCGACCGCCAGGGTATAGCTGAGTTCAGCGGCCATTTTTCATCCCAGCGGCAGCTCCCGAGAGCCCTCGCGCGCGGATCGGTAAGCGGTATGAATCAATTGGATACACAGCAAAGCTTCCTGCGCCTGTTTGCCGGCGAAATCACCGTTGTCGATGGCGCTGCGGAATTCGTCAAAAAGGGCATTAAACCAGCTTGCATGGCTGGCATCGTTCCAATCGGAGTTAATCGATTTTTTTTCGACATGCCGGCTCGCCGGCTGGCGTACGTCGCAGCCATTGCTGGCGTTGCCAGTCTCGATGCGCAGATTATCATCCTCCATCGTGATCGAGCCTTTTTCCCCCTGAACGACGTAAATAACTTTCCGCACTCCAGCGGTCCAGGTGAGATGCACTTGAGCGATACCGGTGGGAAACGTCAACTCAGCTGTGAAGTCGTCTTCGGTGTCATATTTTCCAGATTCGAGATTGCTCATCCTGGCTTTTACGGAAGTAGGATAGGAGCCGAGCCAGTCAAACGTCAAATAAAAACTATGACTGCCGTGATCCATGGCGAGACCTCCGCCACTGTAGCGGCTTTCGCGCCGCCAATCGGCGTTCCATCCGGTAATCCCCTTGGCGTGGGTGTCCCGGTAGGTATTTAATGTCACCGAATGTACTTTC
>DATLCH010000208.1:0-4646 GCA_035526465.1 Candidatus Limnocylindrales bacterium
GCACCAAGGGCGGCAGGAGAGTTGCCGACGAGATGGAGCTGCTCAATAAGACCTACGGCGTCAAAGCGCTCACTTTTATGGACGACGACTTTAACTCCGACCGCCGGAAGATGGTCGACTTGGTCGAAGCGTTGGAAGAAAAAAAATTAGACATTAGTTGGTTCATGCTGAGCCGCGCACAGAACCTGATTCGAGACATGGATTTGGTCCCGCGGCTACGCAAAGTAGGTTTGTATCAGGTCTTGATCGGTATCGACGGCGGCACGGACGAGGAGATCGCCGAGGCGCGCAAAGGACCGATGAAAGTCGGTGTCAAGGAATTGAAGGAACTGATCCAGTTCCTGCGCAAGAACGACATCTCCACCATCTCTACTTATCTCAACGGTTTTTGGGAAGACGACGAAGCCAAGATCCGCCAGCGCGCCAAGGCAGTTGATGAGATTGATCCCGATATCGTCATGATTCAAGTGCTCAATCCGATTCCCGGCTCGCCGATCTACAAGTCGGCGGTGAAGAACGGCATCATCGAGATCGACAATTTGAGCCTATACGATCTTGAACACAGCGTTATGCCGACCAAGCACCTGACGCGCCAGCAATTGGGTGAGTTAACCGGTTGGGCATTCCAGTCTTTTTACAGCAAACCTGGCCGCATCGAAAGAATTTTGAATGGCTACACCTCTCCGTATGTTCGGATGAAATTTGAATCGTTCAAAAACAACGCCGCCAAGTATGAAAAGAACGCGGCAGAAGGCGAAGTTGCAATCTAGTAGTTGGCGTTATCATGGCAGAGCAAAACGGACGACTTCCTTCTCTTCACGGCAAAGTCGCCGTTGTGACCGGCGCGAGCCGCGGCATCGGAGCCGCGGCGGCGATACGCCTAGCGCAAGGCGGCGCGGCGGTCGTCGTCAATTACCATCAGAACCACGAGGCGGCGCAAAAAGTTCTCAACCAAGTCGAAGCGACCGGCGGCCGCGGGATAATCTTTCAAGCCGATGTTACGCAGAGGTCGCAGGTCGATTCAATGGTAAAGTCCGCCCGGGATACTCTCGGCGCCATCGATATCCTGGTCAACAATGCCTATTTCCCATTTGAAGTAAGCCCCCTCCACGAGATCGCCTGGGATAAGTTCCATCGGGCGATCAAGCACGAGCTGGCGGCGTTTTATCACTGCGTGCACGCCTGCTTGCCGGACATGAAGGAGAAGAAGGCAGGCCGAATCGTCGTAATCAGCACGCGCTTGGCACAGCAGCCGCTCCCGCGCATGGGAGCCTATGCCGCGGCAAAATCGGCCTTGGAATCAATGGCCAACACCATGGCCATCGAGTTGGGTCCGCTGGGGATTGCCGTGAATGTCGTTACTCCGGCATTCACATTAACCGACGCCTCGCTGATCATGCCGGAAGCCTACCGCGAGCGGGTGAAAGAAACCCGCCCGCTAAAAAAACATTTGTATCCCGAAGATGTCGCGGGCGCGATCGCCTTTCTCGCCGGTGATGAAGCGAGCATGCTCACCGGCAGTCATATTCTCGTAACCGGCGGCAGCCATCTGCAACTGTAATAATTAAAATTGACGATACACAATCAGATTTGTTGCCAATCAGATAGTGTGCGTCTATAACCCAACTTTGATTTTCGATTCACCGTTCTCCGGTTTCGATTCGCGTTGCCATGCTTACCATTGACGAGATCATTGCGAAGCTGACCGACATTGTCGGTGCGCGGCGGATCTCGACCAATCCCATCGACAAAATAAATTATCAGCATACGCTGGCTTACGGCGCCTACCGAGCCTTGCCTGACGTAATCGTGCGCATCGAGTCCGACAACCAGGGCAAACACAAGGTTGCCGACATTCTTAAACTCGCTAACGAGCATAAAATTCCCATCGTCGCCAAGGGCGGCGTCGGCATGGGCATCAGTTCGCCCCTCCAGGGTGGTGTGCTGCTCGATATGCTCGGCATGGATAAGATTCTCGAAGTGAATCCGGACATGCAGTATGTAATCGCTGAGGGCGGCGCCAGTGTTTATGGAATTCACCACGCGTTACGCCAACATGGATTGATGCTGCCGAACTTCGGTACCTAGGGCCCGGCGGTGGTCATCGGGGCGATGATCAATAAGGGTGGCATCGGCTACGGCATGACGCGTTACGGCTGGATTGCCGATATGGTCCTGGGCTTGGAAGTGATTCTCGCGAGCGGGGAGACCATTCGTCTCGGTGCGCTGGCGAATCAGGGCACTACTTTCGGACCGTTTCAGAAATGGATTCACCTGCCGGACCTGTTGGGCTTATTTACCCTGGCCGCCGGCTCCATGGGTATTATCAGCAAAGTTTGTCTGCGCGTGATTCGGTGCCGGCGCGAATGGCTGCACGATTACTGTTACGTTTTTCGTCGCGATCAGCTGCAGCAGGTGCAGGATTCCCTGATTGAATTGGTCCGTGACGAGGTCGTCTACGATATCCATTTTACCGACCGTTGGCAGTATCACTGGCCGATGGAAGAGGGACTGTACGATAAAGACAAAATTCCCGACGACGGCTGGTTTTTCTTAAAAACCGTTCTGATGGCGCGTGACCAAGAAGAATTGGGGTTTAAAGAAAAACGCATGCGGCGGATCTATGAGCGCGCGGGCGCCGTCGACGTGCCGGAGATCGCCGACAAGGCGATGGGAGCCAAGGCGCAGGAACTGGGGCTGCATGGCTGGCCCGACTGGCACATTATGGGACCCGACGGTTGGTGCGGTACCGTGGTGCGCCATACCGGTATGTTCGCGGTCACATCAAAAATGTATCCGCTGCGTTTTCTTAAAGAGATGTACGATCTCGACGAGGCGGCCAAGCGCGAGTGCGGTATCTGGGACGCCGAACATTCGCCACAGCATGATAGTTACGTAACCCGCGACTTGGCGATCAAAGAGGAGTACTTTACTTTTTACAATCCCTATGACGATGAAGACGTCGGCCGACTGCGCAAATGGATGGGGATGGTCGCACAGTTCAGCAACGAGCGAGGCGTAGTCTGGACTGCGCCGACTCTGAGCACTAAGGGTCCGCTGCCCTACAATCGCTTGGGCAGCCTTTACGATGTCGTCAAAGAGATTAAGCAGCTAGTCGATCCAAATAATATTCTGAATCCGGGAGCGCTATTCTAAACCGTTTCAAAAGTTTCAGCGTTCAACGCTTCAAACGGATTCGGAGACCCGCACATAATAAAAAATAGCTAGGAGAGCTTTATGGGATTGGGCAGACAGGATTTTTCCGGTAAAAAACTCGCGCCGCAGGAAGCCGACGCGGTGATTGCGGACTTGAAAAAGTATTTACTCGAGATTGCCGACAAATGGCTGATCAAGGGCCGCTTTCACACTGATATGGGCAATGGCACGCTGCCCATGGAGGCGATCAAAATCTTCTGGCAAAACTGGTATGGATTTGTCGCCGAGATCAACAATTTTCATGGCGTCGCTTATCAGCGCCAACAGCCCTTTTTCAAGCGTCACCCGGAGCTGCTCAAGCATTTCGCCGCCCACGTCGCCGACGAGATGATTCATCCCAAGCCGCCTGGCCATATTCAAATCGTTCTCGAACAGGGCCACAACTTTGGTCTCGCCGACGCCGATATGGTCGAATACGAGATGCTCGCCGAGTGCCGCGCTTTCCTCGAGTACTATCGTGGCGTGCTCTACGAGGGCACGATCTCCGAGTGGTGGGCGTCGTTCTGCGTCGAAGAAGCGGTAGGCCATTGGGCGCGATTTTTCGGTACGGCGCTGCGCAAGGCGTACCAATTTCCCGAGGAAAAGATCGTCTACTTCCGCGTCCACGCCAAAGCGGATCTCGAAGAGCATGACGGTATTATGGCGCACGCGGATCTAGATTGGCTGGTTTTAAAGAACCTGCTCGTGGAAGGTAAAGCCGAAACGCGCCCGGGCTTCAATTTAGAATACTGTATGCGCATGGGTACGGCATATTTTGCCTGGTTCTTCGAGGGGGTTTATCAGCAGATCAAAAAGGAAGGTCTCTACAAAGAATAAATATGGCGGAGTCCAATAAAGAGGAAGTTTCACCCCGTCCGCTGATGCGGATCCTCGGCGATTTCGCCAATAGTCAAATTCTAGACGCAGCGCTGGAATACGATTTTTTCACGCTGATAAGCAAAGGTTTCGATAGCGCCGAAGCAGTGGCGCGCGAAGCCGGCACCGACGCGCGCGCAACGCGCATCGTGCTCGACAGTTTACCGGCGTTGTCCTTGGTTGAAAAACGCGCCGGCCGGTATCTCCTCACACCCTCGGCGCAGGCTTTTCTGGTCAAAGGCAAGCCTTCCTATTGCGGCGATTTCCGCCATGTCGCCTTGGCGTTATGGGACGGCATGGCCCATCTCAAAGAATCGCTTAAAACCGGCAAGCCGCTGAGCCGCATGGATACCAATGCCGAGCTGCCGGTTTGGGAAAAACTTGTTCTAGGCATCATCGTCATTGCCGAGCCGGCAGCCAAAGCGCTGTGCGATATTCTACAACTCGGCAGCGAGCGCAAGGGGCTGCGGGTGCTCGACATCGCTGGCGGGTCGAGCATCTTCGGCATGACGATAGTGACGCGCGATCCGACCGCGCAGGTCACCCAACTCGACTGGCCTAACGTCAACGCGGTG
>DATLCH010000212.1:0-3476 GCA_035526465.1 Candidatus Limnocylindrales bacterium
TCCCAGGAAGTCCGCGAGATCGTCGACGAACTGCATCGCCAAGGCATGGGCAGCTACACTATCAAGTAAATTGGACTAATTCTACGCCACAGATTTCTCAACACTCCTTCGAAAAGACCTGAGCACCAAGGGGAACGAAGAGAGGTCGAATTCCGTCATACCGGCGAAGCCGGGTATCCAGGCACGGTGGGGTGCCGGAAACCTGGATTCCGGCCTGCGCCGGAATGACGATTGAGGGGGAGCATCGCCGATGGGGGAGATCCCTCGGTTTTCATTCTCTGTGGGCGAGCGTAAGCTGATGAACACTTCGTGGTGAATCCCTATCCGCAATTAATCCATAACAACGGGAAATATGGACAGCAACTATCGCACAGGCCCATTGGCCGCCGACGAGCCGGTGATTTTGCTCGATCGTAAAGACCGGGAGTATCTCTGGCGCCTCGATCAACGTCGCCCGATCGCCATTCGCGGCGGCACGATCGCGGTCGAGGACATCATCGGCCATGACGAAGGCATCGTCGTACGGTCATCGGTGAATGAACCTTTTCTGGTCTTCCGTCCGAGTCTGCCGCAGCTGATTCCCAACCTGCCGCGCACCGCGCAAGTCGTCTATCCAAAGGATCTTGGGCCGATCTTGATCTGGGCCGATCTTTTTCCCGGCGCGCGTGTCGTCGAGGCCGGGGTTGGCGCCGGCGCACTGAGCATGGCGCTGCTGCGCGCCATCGGCGGCGCTGGGGAATTGATTTCCTACGAGCTGCGCGAAGACTTTTCTGAAATGGCCCAGCAAAATGTCGCGCGCTACTTCGGTCCATCGCCCAACTGGACGATCAAGCTCGGCAATGTCGCCACCGATTTGGATGAAAGCGAGGTTGACCGGGTCGTCTTGGATCTTCCCGAACCCTGGCATGTCATCGAGCGGGCTTGGCGGGTGCTTCGACCCGGCGGCATCTTACTTTGTTATTTGCCGACTGTGTTACAAGTGAAGAGTCTGGTCGATGCCCTGCGCGACGACAAACGGTTTGCCTGCATCGAGACCAGCGAAACCTTGATGCGCTTTTGGCATTTCAAAGGCATGAGCGCGCGGCCACAGCACCGCATGGTCGCCCATACCGGATTTCTCACCTCGGCGAAACGACTGGCCGATGGTCAAAAAGACATTCCCCGAGCGCCCTGAAGCAATTTCAGGAAGCTCGGGGAATGATGAAGCTACGTTATTAACTTTGGATTACGAATGGGGATGGCTGGCAAGTATTTCCAAACCTAGGGCCTGGACCAGAGCTGAATATAATTCTGTTCAGTGTCGTAGAAATAGATCGCCTTGCCGGTCGGCCGGACTACCGGTTTATCGATCGACACTTTCACACCGGCATTTTTCAGTTCCTCAGTGGCCTTGTCGAAATCTTCCGAGCTGACCTCCAGCGCCAGATGAGAGGTTCCCTCATCGAAATCGCCGCGCTCAACCTCTTCGGGGCGTTGGAACAGCACTAAACACATGCCGTCTTCCATGAACAGCCGGGCAATGTTGGGAAACATGCCGTACTTGTCTTTGTACGGACCGCCGCTCTCAGTGTCGTAGCCGATTTTGGTGCACTTCATCCCCAAGACTTCGGTGTAGAACTTAACGCCGCGCTCCAAATCGTTACACGGTAGGCCGATATGGTAGATCTGCTTTACTTTCATGGAATCGCTCCTCCTTGTTTACCTTTTGTATACTGTAACTTCCCGCGCGGTTTCAAGAGACAGCCGCAATGCCTGCCTACGTTCGGTTGACATCCACAACGATTACACTAAATATCGAAGCCAAATGAAACGTACTCTTTTTGTTTTTGTTTGGTCGATCTGGCTTTTTACCAGCGCGACGGCGATCGCCCAATCACCCCTGGAACGCATCGTCATCACCTATCCGAGCCGCAGCATCGCTTCGGTCGATCTTTACATCGCCCAGGAACGCGGTTTTTTTCGCCAAGAGGGGCTGCTCGCCGATGTCGTCCAGGTGCGCGGCAACATCGGTGTCACGGCGCTGCTCAGCGGCGACGCCCATGCGATCAACAATGTCGGTACCTTGATCCGCGCCGCGGAGCGTAGCGACTTGCCGGCAAAAGTCTTGTCGCAGAGTTTAAAGAAAAACCTATTCTGGCTTGTGACCAAACCGGAAATAAAATCGCTCGCCGAGCTCAAAGGCAAAACCTTCGGCACCACTACCTTCGGCGGCTCGCAGCATCTGGCCGCGCTCCGGCTTTTGCAAAAAGCCGGCCTCGATCCCGAGAAAGACATCACCGTCGTGGTCGGCGGCGATGTGCCGGCCCAACTGCAGAGTCTGTTGAGCGGCGTCGTTCAGTTGGTCGCGCTATCGCCGCCGACGGTGATTCTGGCGCGCGATAAGTTCAAGCTGCGCATCCACGGCAGCACCCTGGAGGATCTCGCCAATCTGCAAAATGGTCTCGCCTTCTCGGACAGACTCGTGCGCGACAGGCGCGAACTGGTCAAGCGAATCCTGCGGGCTCGCTCCCGCGCGCACCGCTACTTGTTCGAAAACGAACGCGGCACGGCCGAAGTGCTCGCCAAATTTCTCAATGTCGACCTGGCCGTAGCCCTCGAGTCCTATCGCCTGGCGCGTCCGGCATTTACGGCAAATGGGATACCCACCGACAAGGAAGTCGAAGAATTTCTCCGGGCCGACGCCGAAGTGCTCAAGCTCAAAGAGCCGGTGCCGGCTGCAAAGATTTTCGACTTCGCCCTGCAGCGGGAAATCAACCAAGAGCTGGGCATAAAATAATCTTTCAGCGTCATTCACGAAAAGTTCCGAGGAGGCAATCTACAATGAATATTCTCATCACCGGCGCCGGTCTCATCGGTGCGCATACAGCGCGCCAAGCGGTCGATGCCGGCCATAAGGTCGTGCTCTTTGATCTCTCCCCGAATCGCGACTACATCCAGAAGGTCGTCGGTAAAGACAAAGCCGATGTTGTCGCTGCGAATATGCTTGATTTGCCGGCGCTGCTTACCGCGCTGGAAAAATTCAACGTCGACACCATCGTTCACACCGCCGGATTGATCGGCGGTCGGGTCCAGGAAAACTCCTACACCGGCGCCACCAACAATATTCTCGGCACGATCAATATTCTCGAAGCGGCACGGCTGCGAAGGTTGCGCCGGCTGGTCTATGTCAGCACCTTCGGCGTCTATGAACGCGGCAAGATCACCGACAACCTGGTCAAAGAGCTTCATCCTATCGGCGGGCACAATCTCTATGCAACCACGAAGGTCTGCTCCGAGCATCTGGTCCATGCCTACACCAGCATGTACAACTTGGACACCGTCATCATCCGGCCGGGCGGCGTTTTCGGACGCGGTTTCTATGTCGGTGGGTCCACCGTGGGCATGATCATGCGCGACCTGGCATTGGCGATGATCAAAGGAGAGCCGATCACTATCGACCCGAAAACCTACGGTCCCAACGAGTATGTCTACGGCAA
>DATLCH010000064.1:0-9674 GCA_035526465.1 Candidatus Limnocylindrales bacterium
AAAAGAATCGGTTGGTTACTCGTTGCCGCGCTTAGTTGTATTGGAGGATTGGATACTGCCGGGGCACAGACCAAGCGCAAGATCGTATTCGGAGTGCCAGTGACACCGCCCAACGTCGTTCATCTGCCGCCGTATATCGCCAAGGAGATGGGATATTTTAACGATCTGAATATTGACGTCGAATTGGTCACCTTCGAAGGCGGCACGCAGACTTTACGCGGGAGCGTTGCCGGCGGGCTCGATATTACCGGTACAAGTTCGGATCCGGCGATCATTGCTGCGGCACGCAACGCCGGCACCAAAGTGCTCGGCACCTATTCGCATAAGCTTTCCCAATCGATGCTAGTGCAAGGCGACATCAAAAATTGCAAGGATCTCAAAGGCCGAAAGATCGGCATCCAAGAAGTGGGCGCGTTTAACGAGGTCATGAGCCGAGCGGTCATGGCGAGTTGCGGCTTGACGCCGAAGGACGTGGAATACGTCCCGGTGAGCACTAAAGGCAGGGTTGCTGGACTGCTCAGCGGTCAAATCGACACAGCGATTCTGCATGTCGATCAAGCAATCGTCGCCAAAAAGAAAAAAGCCGACCTGAATATTCTCGTCAATCTGTGGGAGCCGCTGCCTAAATGGCTTTACGCCGCTTACATCGCACCGGAAAAAGAGATCAAAGAAAACCGCCAGCTTTACATCGATCTGATGACCGCCCTAGTCAAAGCCAATCGCTTTATCTACAACAATAAAGCGAAGGTTGTGGAGATCGGCGTGAAATACACACAACAGGACGCCGACGCGGTAGCGCAGACTTACGATATTCTTGCTGCTGTCGGCGCGTGGCCGGTCAATGATGGCTTGCCGAAGGACATGGTTGAATGGACGATTAACCGTCAAGTGGAGCTCGGCACCATCAAAGCGCAGGAGAAACCGAGCTACGAAAAGCTCGTTGACATCTCGATCGTCGAAGCCGCCATCGCCAAAGCGGGCGGTCGGTTAAAAGGTGATAAACGCTGGGACTGAAGTCATCAGACAAAATACAAAGGAGCTTGGAGGACAGAGCGCTCCTTGTGGCATGTCTTTCAGCGATCCAGGGAAAATCACGCAGAGATGGCCAACTGCAATACCGAACCGCCATTTACCGACCCCGTGGTTATTCCCATTGAAGATCACCTCGATCTTCATCCGTTTCAGCCCAAAGAAATTCCCAGCGTCGTCGAAGAATATCTTCATGAATGCAAAGAAGCTGGCTTTTACCAGGTGCGTTTGATTCACGGCAAAGGCAAAGGCGTGCAACGTAATATCGTGCGGGCATTGCTGGAGAAGCATGCCGACGTCGAATCGTTTCACGATGCGCCACTCGAGACCGGCAGCTGGGGCGCTACGATCGTTAATCTGAAACGCTAACTTTTTGCGCGAGTAAATGGATCCGGCCCTTCGTGCCGGTAGAGGCAGTAAAGCGCGATGGTGACGCCGACGGTGATGAAGCTGTCGGCGATGTTGAATGCCGGCCAGTGGTAGCTACGCCAATAAAAATCCAGAAAGTCGACGACCTCGCCATAGAAAACGCGATCGATAAGATTGCCGATCGCCCCACCGAGGATAAACGTAAGTGCAGTGATCAGTCCCTTTTCATCAGACGGCAGCCGTCTGAGTAGGCTGATAATAAAGGCGCTGGCCAGGATAGACACCAAAATTAGGAAAGGCCGGCGGAAAATTTCGGCGCTGCCGGCGAAGATTCCGAAGGCGGCCCCGGTGTTGCGCACGTACGTGAGGTTAAATAGCCCGTCAACGATGGGAATCGACTGGTGCAGCTCCATCGTCCGCTGCACGATGATCTTCGTAAACTGATCGAGAACGACAATGGCAGCTACCAGGCCGCCAACAATTCTCCACTTTGCGCTCAAGCCGCTGCTCCGGCACTCAAGACGCGAGCGCAACGAGGGCAGACGTCCGGATGTTTATCGTCGCAGCCAATTTTTATATCGTATTTCCAGCAGCGTGCGCATTTAACGCCGTCGGCTTTGCTGACTGAAACTCGCAAATCCTTCGGATCATCAGGTGCTTGGGTCGCGTCAAGCGCAACCTGGGAAACAATAAGAACATCTGCCAGCTTTTGAGAATCGGCAGTCATCAGTTGGTGAAGTGCAGATCGATGTGGATCGCTATCATGAAGAACGACCTTTGCATCCAAGGAATGGCCGATTTCCCCGGCTGTCCGTGCTTGTTCCAGGGCTTTTAGGACGAGGCTACGCTCGGCAAAAATCCGATCCCACTTCTCCCCGAGTATAGAAGCAGCAGCGCCGGTGTCCGGCTCCGGTATCGATGAAAGAAAAACGCTCTGTGGTCGATTGGCTTTTCCCGGTAGGTAACTCCAGATTTCGTCGGCGGTAAACGATAGAATCGGCGCGGTCACGTGAACGAGCACCTCAAGGATTCTATAAAGAGTCGTCTGAGCCGCGCGTCGTTCTCGGGAATTTGTTGCCTCGCAGTATAGTCGGTCTTTGACGATGTCCAAGTACTGCGCGCTCAGATCGACAGCGCAGAAGTTATTGACGCTGTGATAAACGACGTGGAACTCGCATTTTTCATACGCGTCGCGGCAGCGGCCGAGCAAGTTTTCCGTGCGCTGAAGAATCCAGCTGTCGAGTTCGTCGAGCTGGTCCGCCGGCACGCGATCCTTCGCTGGATCGAAGTCGTAAAGGTTGCTGATCAAGAAGCGCGCTGTGTTGCGTATGCGCCGGTAGGCTTCGACCAGTCGATTGAGAATTTCATCTGAGATGCGCACGTCTTCGCGGTAATCCTCGGCGGAAACCCACAGTCGGAGGATTTCAGCGCCGAACTTTTTTGCGATGTCTTGCGGCGCGATGGTATTGCCCAAAGATTTGGACATTTTGCGGCCCTTGCCATCGAGTGTGAAACCGTGGGTCAACACACTGGCGTAGGGCGCGCGATCGCGGGTCGCTAGGGACGTCAACAGGGCAGTATGAAACCAGCCGCGGTGTTGATCGCTACCTTCGAGATAAAGATCGGCGCGGCCGCCGAGACGCGGGTCTTGTTCGACCACGGCGGCATAGCTGACGCCCGAATCGAACCAAACATCGAGAATATCTTCTTCGCGGGAAAAATCCTGAGCGCCGCAGTGAGGACACTTTAGGCCCGTCGGCATCAGTTCGCTAACCGGCCGGGTAAACCAAGCATCCGAGCCCTCTTTTGCAAAGATTGCCGCGACGTGATCACAAATCTCTCTGGTCAGCAGTGCTTGATTACACTTCTTGCAATAGACCGCCGGGATGGGCACGCCCCAGGTGCGCTGGCGCGAGATGCACCAATCCGGGCGCGCTTCGAGCATGCCGCGAATGCGCTCACGCCCCCAAGGCGGAATCCATTTGACCTCGTCGATTGCCCGCAGCGCCTGGTTGCGCAAGTCGTTTTTCTCCATGGAGATAAACCACTGCTCCGTGGCGCGAAAGATCACCGGCTTTTTGCAGCGCCAACAGTGCGGGTAGCTATGGGTCAGCTTATCTTCTTTGAGCAGAGCATGGTGGTCGATTAACTTTTGAATGATGCGCGGGTCGGCTTTGAACACCGACTCGCCTTGTAAATCGCCCGCTTCGGCAGTGAAGCGACCCTCAGGGTCGACCGGCGCCATCACTGCTAAACCGTAGCGCATGCCGACTTCGTAGTCTTCTTGGCCATGGCCCGGGGCGATATGGACGGCGCCAGTGCCTTGATCCTGGGTCACGTAGTCGCCCAGCACAATCGCCGAACCGCGATCGAGCCACGGATGGCGACAGACGATGCCTTCGAGTTCGGCGCCAGTCCAACCTTCGGGAAGAACTTCATAGTCCTTGGCGTGCAACCCGACAGCGTTCATTACGCTCTCGACCAACTCTTGGTTGATGATCAATTCGCCGTGAGCCGTTTTCACTCGTCGATAGGTGAATTTGGGATGCACGGCGATCGCCTGGTTCGCCGGCAAAGTCCACGGGGTAGTTGTCCAAATAACAAAAAAGGTTCCATGTACCGGCTCGACGGCAAACAAACCCTTCGGATCCGTCACTGCGAATTTTACGTACACCGATGTCGACGTGTGCTCTTCGTACTCCACTTCGGCTTCGGCCAACGCTGTCACACATGAGGCGCACCAGTAAACCGGCTTCTTTTTGCGGTAGAGCGCGCCGGACGCAACGAATTTGCCCAATTCACGCACTTCCTGCGCTTCGTAGTGTGGTTCCAACGTGCGATAAGGATTCTCCCAATCGCCGAGCACCCCGAGGCGCTTGAACTCTTCGCGTTGAATCGAAATGTACTTTTCCGCGTAGTTTTTGCAGAGTTTGCGAATTTCGGCTTTGCTCATGGCCAATTTTTTGGCACGGCCGACGTTCTTTTCCACTTGCAGTTCGATCGGCAAGCCGTGGCAATCCCAGCCTGGCACATACGGCGCCGAATGACCGGTCATCGCTTTGTACTTGATGATGATGTCTTTGAGTATTTTATTTAACGCATGACCGATATGGATATTGCCATTGGCGTAGGGCGGTCCGTCATGCAAAATGAACTTAGGCTTCCCCTCATTTGCCTGGAGAATTTGGAAGTAAGCCCGCTCTTCGTCCCATTTTGCGACCTGTTTCGGTTCGTTCTGCGGCAAATTAGCGCGCATGGGAAAGTCGGTCTTGGGTAAATTGAGGGTGTCTTTATAATCCATGAAAACCTAAATTCTGCGGCGCCCGTGGGTTGTGGCGGGTCGTGATCGCAGTCTTTTATTTTTGGCTGTTTAAGCCGCGAACCATGCGCGTGGCGAACATATCGGCTTTATTTTCCGCGTCGGCCCAGAAAACGTAGTGGCCCATTTCATGATAAACGAGATTGATCCAGCGCCGTGCGCTATTGTATTTGCGCCCTTTCTTCCAATTCTCCGGATGAACCAAGTAAATCTGTCCGGTCTCGTAAGTCTTCCCCGCGGTTTTGCCCCAATCGATATACTCGAACCATTCTATTTTAGGCTGCTTGAGGTGATAAAACCGGCACAGCAGGCTGATGGCTTTTTTAAAGTCAGAAGCTTTGCATTGGTTGAAAAACGCCGATAATAAACGGTCGATCGCCCGCCGTTCCTTTATCGGTGGTAGAATCATTCGCATAAATCTTGTCCGGGTTCACAGCAATCGGAAATTATTAACATACCTGTCGGTTAATAGGAACTGCCCTAGCGTGGCGCTGGAGTTGACGTGTTTCTGTAACACATTGAAATCGTGTAACTTTGCTCAGGAAAGTTGGACAGGGCAGAGCACCGGCATGGTACCTTGGGACGGTTGCCTCGTAGAAAAAACTAGCGTAGATTGGCGTACTTTAATGCATGGCAGAGCGGTGCGAACCGTAGCTGTCGATAATTGATGATCGCTTGGCTCTCGGAAAAACTAGCCTACCTAGGTACTTGGTTCGGGTTCAAAATTGGTTGCGCGGCAATCCGGTTATGTCCACAAGCTGTTTTTCGACTGGCAGATGGACTAGCCAAGATCGGTTACTACTTATTTCGCGGATTTCGCACCCGTTCCATTGCGAATATCCAGCTTGCGTTAGGCGATCGCCTTAGCGCGCGAGAGATCGACACCGTTGCGCGCCAATCGCTGCGAAATTTTTTGCTGGCTTGTGTAGAGATCGGCGTCGCGGTGGAATCTTCCGACGCCAAAATCAAAGCGGACATTCCAGTTGTCGGCCGCAAACATCTCGATGCAGCACTCGCCAAAGGCAAAGGCGTGCTGCTGCTCAGCGCGCATTTGGGAAATTTTTTTCTCGTCGGCTGCCGTATTGCGGTGGACGGTTTGCCGGCTTTCGTTCTGGTCAACCAACCGCGCGACGGCCGTTTTGCCGATTTGATGGATGACTATCGCCGCGAAGCTCGGCAAAACACGATACACGCGCGGCCGCGTCAGCGGGCGTTACGGGAGATCACCCAGGTACTGCGGCAAAATCAAATCGCGGTCGTCATTGCCGACGAATATCGCAGGGGCTCTGGCATTGAAGTCTCCCTATTTGGTAAGACAGTGATCGCTCGTCGCGGACCGGTGAGTCTGGCGTTGCGTACTGGAGCTGCGGTGGTTCCCGCTTGTATGGTGCGTCAGGCTGACGACAGTTTGCGGCTCGTCATAGAACCGGAGTTGGAGCTGAAGCGAGATGAACGCGACGCCGAGTCGATTCGTGAAAACACGGCAAGAATCACCCGCTGGCTCGAACGTACCGTGCGCCGCTATCCTGAGCAATGGAACTGGATGAATTTGCGCTGGTGGGCGGAGGGCGCGTCAGAAGAGCGCCATCAAAGTAATAATTAACGGTATTGTAGTGAGAAAGGGGACCGAGGGTGAAAATCAGCAAGAAAGCTACCGACGAGCTAAAAACTAAAGTGGCCTTGGGCAATCGCATTATGTTCCACCAAGGTTTGGCCGACTATCATGGTCATGTCAGCGCACGCATTCCCGGCACGAGAAAATTTTTCATCAAACCGGTGTTAGCACCGCTCGGTGAAGTGGCGTCCAAGCACATTATCGAGGTCGACATCGATCAGTATTTCGAGATCTGCGAGGCAAACTACGCCAAGGCCGGCAATAAACGCGCCGTCACGAAGATCAAAAATCCGCCGCGGGAAACGATGATTCACGCCGCGATATATAATGCCCGACCGGACGTGAACTCCGTCGTTCATACCCATCAGACGATCGCGACGGCGTTTTCCGTCGCCGGTACGCCGATTCTGCCGATCTATAATCAAGCGGCAGTGTTCGCTCCTGAAACGCCGATTTTCCCGAGCCCTAGACTGATTTATACCATGCGCGACGGTCGAGAGATTTGCGCCACATTACAGGACCGCATGGCGATGTTACTCAAGGGTCATGGTATTATTGTCTGTGGCGACAGCTTGGAATATGCTACGGTGCACGCGATTTATCTGGAGCGCACCGCTTACATGCAGTTCATCGCCAGCTGCGTCGGCAAGCCGACGGTCATGCCCCAGGCGGAGATCGATTACATGAAAGAAAATATGATGTTCAGGTCGTATGATGCCTTCGCGTATTTTCGCGCGCAATTGCCAAAAGGCGCTAGGCTGTAAGGCCCAACCGGTGAGTGAAAACTTTGGAGGATAACTCGATGGCTAAACGAGAAGAAAAAGTAACCGATAGCGGCAAAAAACCGATTCAAGATCTGCGCGAGTGGTTGGATCGCGTTGAAGCTTTGGGCGATTTGGTGCGGGTTAAAGATGCGGTGAGCTGCGAGGAGGAGATGAGTGCCATCGGTTATTTGGTCGCCAAACAGAAACCGTCGCCGGCAATCCTGTTCGATAACATCAAGGGATATGAAAAGAGCCCGTACAAGGCGCAGTCGCTGTGGAATATTCTAGGGCCGAGCATCCCGCGTATCGCCTTAACCATGGAAGAACCCCACGATACCTCGACCGTGGAATTGATTCGCCGCACCAAAGACAAACTGAAAAATCGCATGGCGCCGCGGGAAGTTTCCGCGGCTGAAGCGCCGATGTATCAGAACACCCTGACCGGGGATAAGATCGATCTGACGCAGCTGCCGATCCCGCGGCATTGGCCGCTTGACGGCGGCCGTTACGCCGGCACCGCGGATTGTGTCATCACGCGGGATCCCGACAGCGGATATCTTAACGTCGGTACTTACCGCATGATGCTGCAAGGGAAGAACGAATGCGGTCTCTACCTGTCGCCTGGCAAGGATGCACGTTTACACATCACCCGGTCGTGGCAGCAGGGTAAGCCTGTGGAAGTCGCGGCAGCGTGGGGCATCGATCCATTGTTTATGGTGCTGGGCTCGCAGACGTTTCCTAAGAATGTATCTGAATACGAGTATTTGGGTGGCATCAAGGGCGAACCTATTCCGGTGGTCAAGGGAAAGTCGACGAATCTATTGCTGCCAGCCAACGCCGAGTTCATGATCGAAGGCGTCATTAAACCGAACTCTGTTAGAAGTGAAGGTCCCTTTGGTGAATTTCCCGGTTATTACGGCCGCCCCGAAGCCGGCTGCCCACTGGTTGAAATTACCGCAATCCACTATCGCAACAATCCGATACTGACGAACGCCTTAATGGCGGATTATCCGTCCAATGAGCAGAGTGGATTTTTTTCGGTTATTCGCTCGGCACGCATCTGGGACGACCTCGACAAGCTCGGCATACCAGGCATTCAAGGCGTCTATGCTCACCCGGCGGGCGCTGGCGGTTTCGGTATGACGGTGATTGCCCTTGAACAGCGTTACGCCGGCCATGCGGCCCAGGCGCTCGCTTTGGCAGCCCAGGTTCCCGGTGGTGCTTATTATACCAAGTGGATCATCGCTGTGGATGAAGATATCGATCCAACGGATATGGACCAAGTGATCTGGGCGATGAGCAGCCGCTGCAATCCCATCGACGACGTCGATATCTTACGCAACACCTGGTCTACCTGGCTCGACCCGACGCAGAATCCCCCGGAAAAACGTCCCTATGGTTCTAAAGCGTTGATCAATGCCTGCAAAGAACACCGGTACCTCCCGGTGTTCTCGAAACGAACCGCGCTGCGCAAAGAAATGTACGATAAGGTTGCCGCCGAATGGAAGAAACTGGGTCTACCCGGCCAGGTTCCAGAGGTGCGGGCGTTCGAGGAAAAGAAAGACGTGGTCTACCACGAGGTCGGCGGCTTTGAGCCGGGCAAGCAGCCAGGAGAAGATAAGAACTAGTTTACCCCACTAGCGTCGCAAGTTTTTTGGCCGAGCAATGCGGCGCACTACGTTAGATCCCATTGCTGGCGAACAGCTTCGGCCACATCATGCCAGGCCGAGGTTGCTGCCAGGCGAAAATGCTAACTGATCGCTTCTTCGCCGCGTTCGTTGGTGCGGATGCGGATTACTTCTTCGACTGTCGAGACAAAGATCTTGCCATCGCCAATCTTGCCGGTTTGGGCCGACTCGAGAATAGCCTCGACGATTTTCGGAGTCATCTCTTCGGGAGCTAGGATCTCGATCTTCACCTTGGGCAAGAAGTCGACCGTATACTCGGCACCACGGTAAAGCTCGGTATGTCCTTTCTGCCGACCGAAGCCTTTGACCTCGGTAATCGTCATGCCGGTGATGCCGACCGAGGTCAGTTTTTGCTTAACCTCATCGAGCTTGAAAGGTTTGATGATCGCTTCAATTTTTTTCATAAAATCCCCCGTAAGATTTTTCTGGGGTATGGCTACCCGCGCAAGGCGGGTAGCCATAGAGTCAGTTTAACACTTAGATATCGAAATACAGAGCGAACTCCCAAGGATGGGGGCGCAACCGGATGGCATCGACTTCATGCTTGCGTTTGTAGTCGAGCCAGGTCTCGATCACGTCCTTGGTAAACACGTCGCCGGTGAGCAAGAAGGCATGGTCCTTCTCCAGAGCGTCGAGCGCCTGATCCAACGATCCCGGCATCGATTTCACCTTGGCCGCCTCCTCGGGCTCCAACTCATACAAGTTCTTATCGATCGGTTTGGGCGGCTCGATCTTGTTCTTGATGCCGTCAAGCCCCGCCATCATCATCGCCGGAAAGGCGAGATACGGATTGGCGCTGGGGTCAGGAGTGCGAAACTCCAGCCGGCGGGCCTTCTCGCTCGTCGAGTACATGGGAATACGCACGCACGCGCTTCTGTTTCTGGCCGAGT
>DATLCH010000252.1:0-3468 GCA_035526465.1 Candidatus Limnocylindrales bacterium
ACGAATGGCGGTTTCGAGAAAAATGTCCGGCGCCGGCTTAACTCGGGCAACGTCCAGACCACTTACAACGGCTTCGAAGAACTGGGAAATCCCAAGACCGTAAATGACGCCATCGACGGCGTCGCGATAGGAAGAGGAAGCCAGACCCATGCGCATCTTGCCGGACAATCTATTTAACAGCGCTTCGGCACCGTTCATGGGACGAAGCGAGGAGCGCAGCAACTCCTGGTAGTGACCCGCCTTGCGGACACGGAGCGCGCCCGGGTCGAGTTCATGACGATGCTCGTCGATCCATTCATGTATTCCCCGGCCGCAGCGGACCCAGTGCTCGCCGTAGTCCGTTTCGGTGAGATGAACTCCGTGTTCACGCAATGCCAGCTGATAAGCCTGACAATGGAGCGGTTCGGTGTCGGCTAGCAGGCCATCGAGATCGAAAATAACCGTGGTGATCATCTTTGTCGCTGTGGATAATTTTACTGAAGTTTCGCTGAGATTGCATCAGCTGGCATGAAACGCTGGTGGTACTCTAAAAAAAATGCGGCCAAGCTTCGCTAAACTTGGCCGCATTTTGACGATATCCGTTGATCAGCTTTTACGAGGATTGTTTATGCATCTGGCGGAAATTCTCCTGGCGCGAGCTCACCAAGGTCTTTAGTTGGTCGCGCTGTTGAGGAGTGAGCACCGTCCTGCCGTTCTCGATGGCTTCGATTTGCAAGTACCGTAGTTCTGAGCGGAGTTTCTCCGCTTCCTGGAGTTTCGACTTGATCTGGATCAAGTTGGCCGGCGACTGCTGGGCAAGGCTGGCGATTTCCTTTTCGATGGCTTGGACCTGCTGGCGCAGCGGGGTTACCTGACTTTCGTAGTGGCTTTTAATCTTTTCCAGGTTCGCGACCTGATCGGTGCCCAGGTTTAACTCAGTCTTATGTTTGAGCGCGATGCTAATCAACGGCGCGCTGCCGCCAAACCTGCCCCCCATAGGGCCGCGGTGTACCGAGGGTGGGCCACTGGAGGCGCCGCCTCCCTGCGGGGCTGCCGCCATTGGGGCGGAGACCAGCGCGATTGTCGCCAGCGCTGCACCGCCGAATATAAAACCAGTCACTTTGTTCATATACCCTCCTTCAGGGTGTGAGATTTTGCTAGATTAGACGATGCGCATCGACAAAGGTTTACCAAGCTGCCAAGAAGTAGTCGCGGCTGGCAGGCCAAACACGTCGTGCGACAGATCCGACTGGCGTTAGGCAATATATTTCCGACCGGAAGGAAATACTTGTTGGCGTCGAACGTATGGTGTAATAGTCCGTTCAGCTAAACACTAGGAGACGAACCTTGGAAACTCAGGTGGCTCGCACCCTTTCTAGCCGTCCGCATTTCGCCTACTTACATCATATAAGTTTGCCCTGCCGCAATCTCGCCGAATCCAAACGCTTCTACATCGAAGTATTGGGCGGCGAGCTGTATCACGACACGCCCGGCTTTGCCGAGGTGATGCTGGCAGGCATGATTGTTGGTCTGTCGGAACAGTCGGAAGGTTGGACCGGCTGGGATGCCGAATATCCGCACTACGGTTTCAATATGGAGTCGGCGGATTTCGCGCTAGCGCAATCGTGGCTCAAGGGCTGCGGCGTGCCCACCCATGGCTGGACGCGCAATTATAAAACCGCGCTGCTGTATTTTCGCGACCCGTCGGGAAACTTGCTCGAACTGTACTGCGAAAGCGGTTTCGGTGAGGTCGCGAACTTGGCCTTGGGGCCACGGCAGGGTGGAGTGCCACTGCCGCTCGGTGCCCTCAACTATCTCTGGAACGGCAAGGTTGCGCATTCGAAATTGCCTCGGCCGCGCTTGGCCAGCTTCGCGCATTTGAGCGTGCCGGCGCAAAATATCGAACAGGCGAAGCGTTTTTTTGTCGAAGTCATGGGCGGCGAGCCGTTGGCCACCAGCGACCCCGAAACTTTTACCGAAGTGCGCGTCGCCGGAGCGATCGTCGGACTATCCACGCGGAGTGGAGTGTGGACAGGACGCACGGCCGAGTACCCGCATTACGCGTTTTATGCCGATGGGGATAATTTTTTGCCGCTGATCGATTTGCTCAAGCGCAATGGCGTGACGACCCCGGGACCTTGGACACGCGACGGCAAGAAGGGGCTCATGTATTTTCGCGATCCCTCGGGAAATTTGTTTGAGATTTACTGTGGCAAGGACATACCCCAGGCCGCGCAGTTTCCCCGCGGCATCAAACAAGGCGGCAGCTATGCAACCGATTACTCAAAGCTGTTTTACGATTGGCAGGGCTGAGGTGTTTCTCGCCTGAGAATCGACCGCTGATTTGGAGATTAGCGATCTACGGAGCATATTGTTTTCAAAATAAGCCTAAGGTGTGGCTGGCCGATGTTGAGTTTGAAGTACCGGCGAGTCGGTCGATGCCTGGCTCCGGCCTTAGATAACGACAAAACGTCTGGCAAGATCGGTCGGACGACCTGCGCTCCGTTGAACTCGTTGCCGGTATCGGCTTAACGCGTCGGCCGGGCGTGAATCGTTGTCCCGGTACGATGCGACGATATCCTCCAGGAGATCGATCAAGGACTTAGGTTGGTTGCCGCATGGACTCTGAATATCGCTCATAAGCTCACCTCAGCGCAAAACTCGTGCACATTTTGACCTGATGAGTTTGCTCTTTTGAGACGATTCTTCCTGACCGATTGCGGAACTCTGGATGACGCAGAGTCGGATTAGTGGGTTTGGGTAGTCGAGCGTTGAATTTCTGGCGCACAACTCTGGTTCCGCCTCGACTATTTTTGTTGGCGCGCTCAAATGCTGCGGAGGATTTGCCCACTGCTGTAAAGAATCCAAGTTATTCTCGCGGTTGGAGAAAAATGCGGGAGTACTGGGTTAGATTATTTTCTTGCCTGATGGTATTGCGGATTTAGGCAAAACGCGGAGGCTTCCATGGAAATCGAAAATCGGCTCAAAGCTCTGGGCATCGAACTGCCGAAGGTACCGACACCGGCGGCCAATTACATCGGCTATGTGCGGGTCGGTAATCTCCTGTTCATCGGCGGCAACATCGGCCGGATCAACGGCGCAATCAAATACCGAGGTAAAGTAGGGGCCGAGGTTACCCTTGAACAGGCTTATGACGCGGCACGCAATTGCGCGCTCAATCATCTAGCAATCATGAAGGCAGCACTGGGCGATCTCGACAGGGTCGAGCGCATCGTCAAAGTCCTGGGCTATGTCAACGTCGCCCCGGGATTTATCGATATGCCGAAGGTCGTCAACGGGGAGTCTGATCTGCTGGTTCAGCTATTCGGTGAGAGCGGCCGGCACACTCGAGCGGCGATCGGCGTGGCCTCCTTGAGTAATGATGCGCCGGTGGAAAACGAAGTGACGGTTCAAGTCAAGGACTGACCGCGAGTCAACAGCTGGTTAGCTGCGCAACTACGACGCAAATTGCCGCCGCTATTTTTGCAA
>DATLCH010000254.1:0-12468 GCA_035526465.1 Candidatus Limnocylindrales bacterium
CAGGGCATGACGCAGTCGAATAGACGCACCGGGTCGGAAATCATCCGCGAATTTAGATAGTCCTGCATCGACATCGGCTCGCGAAACAGTGCCTGCGGATTGTTGATTGCGTTGAAGCGCTGCGCCACGGCGATCTTGCCGACCTGCTCCAAGGTCGTGCCGAAGTTCTCCATGTGCAGCCGTTGAATCAACGCCATCAGCGAGTTGGGCCCGCCGTAGCCGTAGACATCGACGAAGTTGCCGCGCTGATATTCGAGCTGGCGCTGGTGCGCAACGCTGCGGTCAAAGGAGTTACCCGCCAACAGCAAAGCGATGTCCAGATGGCCGCATTCAATGGCATCCGCGGCCCGGCTGACCGCGCCGACGCCGCTGGCGCCGCCGTAATCGGCGTTGAGCACCCAATCGAGCTCAAACCCCAACTGCTCGGCGACATGGGGTGCCGTGTCAGGACTCGCTTGGGTGGTAACGGACAAGCCGTTGATGTCTTTCTTTTTTAGTCCGGTCTGATTGAGCGCCGCGCGAATCGCGATCGCATACTGCCCCAGTAGCGACTCCTCCGATTTGCGCGAATACTCAGTCGATCCATAACCGACAAAACAAACTTTTTTACGTCTCATTCTTTGCTCGCTCCTTTCAGTCGCTTCGAGGCAATAGGCAGTAGGCAACAGGCATTAGTAAAAACTCTGATCCGGTTTTCATACTGTTGCCTATTGCCTGTTGCCTACTGCCTTAAAAACTTCTCCCCCGCCGCCCGGTTCATCTCTTCCTCGCGGCCGTACAGCAGCCGCATCAAACGCGCCTCGCGATAAAAACTTTCGAAGGGAAACTCTTTACAGACGCCGTAACCGCCATGAATCTGAATTGCGCTATCGGCGGCTTGGAAAGCCATACGCGCGGCGCGTTTTTTGGCCAATGCCGCCTCGTCAAAATACGGCAGGTCGTTGTCGGCGCGCCAGGCGGCTTCCAACGTGATCCAAGTCGTCGTGCGAATCTCAATGGAGAGATCTGCCAGCATCCATTGTATCGCCTGGCGCTCCGCCAGCCGGCGCCCGAAGGTGACGCGATTCTTGGCATGCTCGATGGACGCGGTCAGGCAGCGCATGCCAATGCCCAACGAACGGGCGGCGATGCGCAGTTGTTCACTGGCAATAACCGCCCCGGCCTCATACTCGTAGCCGAGCAGTTGCTCATTGGCGATGCGGCAGTGCCGCAATGATAGTAGAGCGATCGTTGAGTCGGTGGTGAGATCGGCCGCGTCGAGAATATTGAGGCCCGGGGCATCTCGTTCAATAACAAAGAGACCCAAACGATCGGTGCCCTGCTCCCGCGCCGGAAACAGGAACAAGTCAGCCTCGGGCGTGAAGATATTCATGCGCGAGTCTTGCAGGATCGCGCCTTCCGGCTCCTGGCGGTACAGCGTGTGCAGGTGAGACAAGCTGCCGATTTGATGCGCTTCATCAAAGGCTAGACCCAACGACGATTCACCCGCGGCGAGGGCTTGACCATATTTAGTTTCAAACATGAAAGCCGGTATCACCGCAGGTGCAAACGGCAGCACCGAGCGGCCAAACTCGCGATGAATGAGCACCTGGGCAACATGGCCCATTGCCGACCCGCCCATTGCTTCCGGCAATTCCAATGCCCACAAACCGACTGCGCGCGCCTTGTTGGCAAGATCGGCCGCGATACCCGCGTCGAGCTCACGCCGCTCCGGCGCCCCTGGCGGCAAGAACGGCTGCGCCTGTTTAAGGAACGCGCCTTCGCGGGCAATCAGTTCCTTATCGACAAACTGCGCCGCGGTGTCTTTAATCAGCTTTTCTTCTTCGGACAACTTTAAGTCCATCGGTCGGGCTTTTTTCTTTCCTTGAACCTTGAACCTATGAACCCTTGAACGAAAAGTTTGGTTCAACGTTCAAAAGTTCACGTGTTCAATCGAACCAACACTTGGCTAATCTATTTCTAATAAGCTACTTCCCTGGCGAAACAGCTCGCGTTGAATGATGTGACGCTGCACTTCCGACGGCCCTTCAATGATGCGCCTTGCGCGCGCATGACGAAAAGCGCGCGCGATCACATGCTCTTTGCGCAGCGCCGAGGGACCGACGGCTTCAATCGCGAAATCGATGACTCGATGCGCCAGCTCGGTGCCAAACAATTTAACTTTAGCGGCATCGACTCGCACGTCCATTTTCTCGTCGGCACGCCACGACGCCGAGTAAGTCAGTGCTTTGAGCGCTTCCAACTCGCCGAGCAAATGTCCGAAGCTGCCGGCGTGCTTCTCGGCTTCTTTGTCGTTTTGCCGCAGCACCTGAGCAACCGCCGTGAGCACACGCTGCGCCATGCCGTGGGCGCGAATCCCGACTTGGAAACGACGCGCGCCAAGCCACGCTTGGTTGAGCGCCCAACCATTGCCCACCTCACCCAAGACCTGCGATTTGTGCACTCGACAGTCTTCAAACACCAACTCGCACGGTTCTGTGCCGGCGATCGTGGCAATGCTGCGCGCCACTCGGTAGCCCGGTGTGCCGGTGTCAATGAGAAAACAGGTCACGCCTTCACGTCCCTTGGTTCCCGGTAAGCGGGCAAACAACTGGACGAAGTCGGCGACATCGGCAAAGGTCGGAAACATCTTGGTGCCATTGATCTCGAAATACTCGCCATCCGGGGTCGCCGTCGTCTGCATCATCGAAGGGTCCGCGCCCGACGCCGGCTCACTGAGTCCGAAGGCTGAAGTTTTCTCCCCACGGATACACGGCCAGAGATATTTATCGATCTGCTCGCCCGTGCAGCTAAACAAAATGTTCGACACATGATTGCCAAATTCGAACGGGATCGAACTTTTCTCCAACTCCTCGGTGACCGCAATCATGGCGACGTTACTGACTTCCATACCGCCATAGGCTTTGGGCACATCGAGGTGCCACAAACCATTGGCCTCGGCGCGCTTCTCGATCCCTTCCATGATCTCCAGGTAGCGTTTGATCTCGGGATCGGCGCTCGACCTGACCCGGCTCTTCCAGCGGCTACCTTCGAAGATGTCCGGCGCATAGGCGAACTCCGGCTCGAGCGGCAGCAGTTCGGTGCGGACAAACTCCGCCACCGATTCGCGCAGGCTCTCTTCTTCAGCAGACAAGTGAAAATTCATCGATCAACGATCTCCCTCCGCCCCTTTATCACAGCTTGCTCGGACAAAAAAACAGTTGCCAACCATTGACCACGGATTCACGCGTGTGCTAAGCCGATCAGCTATCGAAACTTTGCGCGTGAACGAAACAAATATGATGGAGGTCCGATGTCGGCTGTAAATCTGGCCAACGTCAATATTATCGATGCCGATGGTCATGTTCTGGATCGCGATGCGAATCTGCGCAAGTTTATCCCCGAGCCCTACTGTCGGCGCCAGGGTTCTTTGCTGCCCAACGACGTTTGGGACGCCAGCATGTACGGCAAGCTGATCACCAAATCCCCCGATGTGCCGACCCGTTTGCGCGATATGGATACCGAACATATCGACGTCTCCGTGTTGTTTCCGACCGGCGGCTTCGGGGTGACGCAACTGCCGGAAAAAGATTATGCCGCCGCGTTTTGTCGCGGCTACAACGATTGGATCGCCAGTGTCTGCGCCGAGAGTCCAAGATTGAAAGGCGTCGGCCTCGTGCCGTTTCAAGATGTCGACGCCGCGGCCAAAGAAACCCAACGGGCGATCGGCGAACTCGGACTGGCCGGCATCACCGTGGGAACCTTCGGCATGAAAGAACATCTCGGTCAGCCAATGTATTGGCCGATCTACGAACAACTTGAAAAATTCAATGTGCCGCTGTTGGTGCACAACTCACGCCAAGGTCCGGCCGGCGAAATCCGCTTCGACACGTTCTTGTTTCGTCATACTATTGGACGGCCCTTTGAAACTTTGCTAGATTGCGCTGCGCTGGTTTACGGCGGCGTTCCGGAAAAATTTCCCAAACTCCGCATCGCCTTTCTCGAATGCGGCTGCGGTTGGGTGCCTTACTGGATGGACCGCATGGATGAGGAATGGGAAAAGCGTCAAGCCGAAGCGCCGCTGCTAAAGAAAAAACCGAGCGAATACATTACCGCGGGCAATTGGTTTTTCGCCGCCGAACCGGAAGAGAGTACGGTGCCGTTTTGTTTGGACAAGGTCGGTGAAGACGTCATTTTGTTCGCTTCGGACTATCCCCACTGGGATGGCGGTTTCCCCTATATGACGGCGACCGTCAAAGGTCGCAACGACATCACCGAAGCGCAAAAAAACAAAATCATGCGTGACAACGCGGCGCGGCTTTACGGCTGGAATTAACTAAAGGAGTCTCATTTGAAATTTCGAGCGTCGGCATTGTTTAGCCTGGTCGTGCTGATTTTTTTCTGCGTTTTCGTCTATGAAGCCAAAGAATGGCGCATGCAGGCGCGGCTCTATCCTTTCGTCATCGGCATTCCCATGCTGATCTTTGCGATTGTTCAGTTCGTCCTGGATCTCAAAGGCGTCAAGGCCAAGGAGTCGGCGACGGACGGCGCGCCGATGGACTTCCAATTTCAACAAACAGACATCCCCGACGATGTGGTGCGCAAGCGCACCATTACGATGTTCGCCTGGATGTTTGGTTTTTTTGCAATGATCTGGCTCGTCGGTTACGTCATTGCGATTCCGCTGATGGTGTTTTGTTATCTCAAGTTCCAATCGAACGAAAGCTGGGTGCTCTCCACCACGCTGACCGTAATCGCCTTCGTGTTTTTTTATTTCCTGTTTGTCCGGTTGCTCAATTTGCCGTTTCCCGATGGCGCCCTGCAGACCATGCTCGGCCTCGTCTAATTCTTGTTTTCGAATTCCTATCCGGTAGAACCTTCCTCGGCGCGGGATATAATTTGGCGCCGGCTTGTCTCACATCCCGAAGCTAATATATTGACGGAACCTCGCCCGCAGGAGGGTGAATTCCATGAAAATCTCCGACCGCTCACCTTGCCGCCATTTTCTTAAGCGATTGAGGTAATCTATGAAAAATAAAGTCGTAAGCCCGTTCAAGCGTTCAAAGGTTCAAGGGTTCAATCGGATCTTATTCGGCCTGCTCTTTCTAAGCCTTGAACTCTTGAACCCCTTGAACCTTGAACCAATATTCGCGCAAGCGAATTTCTATCAAGGCAAGACGGTGCGCGTGGTCATCGGCTTTACTCCTGGCGGATTCTACGACCGGTGGGCCAGACTCCTGTTCCGCTACATACCAAAATACATACCCGGCAATCCCAACTTCGTCGTGCAAAATATGCCCGGCGCCAGCTCCGTGATTGCGGCTAACTATGTCTACAATCTGGCCAAACCCGACGGTCTTACCATGCTCGTGCCGATCAATAGTCTTTACCTCGATCAAATCGTCGGCCGCACGGAAGTTAAGTTCGATATGCGCAAATTCGAATTCATCGGGACGCAAGAAAAGACCCCGACGATGCTCTATTTTCGCTCCGACAGTCCGTTCAAGACATTGAACGACATTATCCAAGCGAAAGAACCGCCCAAGTGCGGCTCGACCGGCACGGCCAGCACCGGTTACTTGCTGGCGAAGATCATGGATGAAGCCTTCAAAGCGAAGATGGGCACCGTAACCGGCTATCAAGGCGGCAGCGAAATCGACATCGCCGTCGAACGCGGCGAGATCGTCTGCCGCGGCATGGACATCCCGCCGCACTTTGGCCGCGAGCCCTTCGATAGCTGGCACAAGAAGGGCTTCGACCGGCATATTCTACAGAGCGGCCCCAAGCACGATCCGCGCATGGGCGACGTACCGACGCTTTTCGAGCTGATGGATCAGTTTAAAACTCCCGACGTAATGCGCGGCGCCGCCCGGATTATCATGGCCAGCGGCGAGTTTGGCCGACCGATGCTCGCCGGCCCCGGTAATCCGCCCGAGCGAATCAAAATGATACGCGACGCCTACGCCAAAGCGATGCGTGATCCCGGACTGATCGAGGAAGCCAAGAAGGGGCAAATGGACATGGAGTACACCTCGGGCGAAGACCTGCAAACATTGATGAAGGAACTGATGAATCAGCCCCGTGAGGTCATCGAACGGGTCAAGAAAATTCTCGCAGACTGAGGGGCTTATGAAAATCAAAAACCAGTTCAAGAGTTCAAAGGTTCAAGGGTTCAATCGGATCCTCCTGGGCTTTCTTTTTCTGACGCTTGAAGTCTTGAACCCCTTGAACCTTGAACAGGCGTCAGCGCAAAGCGAACCGTTTTACAAAGGCAAAACCGTCCGTATCGTCGTCGGCCTGACGCCCGGAGGTTTTTACGATCGTTGGGCGCGCATGCTCGCGCGCTTCATGCCGCTTTATCTTCCGGGAAATCCTAACTTCATCGTGCAAAACATGGCTGGCGCGAGTTCGATGATCGCGATGAACCACGTCTACGGCGTCGCCAAAGCCGACGGCCTGACTCTGGGCATGCCCAACTACGGCGTCTATCTCGACCAGCTCGCCGGGCGCCAGGAAGTTCGTTACGATATTACTAAAATGCATTACATCGGCTCGCCTGAGAAAAGCGACATCGTGCTCTACGCGCGCGCCGATGCGCCGTTCAAAACGGTGCAAGATATGCGCAAGCTGCCGGAACCGGCCAAATGCGGCGCCAGCGGCACCGCGAGCGCGGATTATCTGATCGCCAAAGTTCTAGACGACACGCTCGGCGTCAAAATAAACTCGGTCCTTGGCTACGCCGGCGGCAGTGAGATCGACATCGCAGTCGAGAAAGGCGAAGTGCTCTGCCGCGGCATGACCATTGCGCCGCATTTCGGCCGCGAACCCTTCGACAGTTGGCACAAGAAAAATTTCGACCGCCATATCGTTCAGACCGCCGAAAAGCGCGACTCGCGCATTGGCGACG
Source organism: Candidatus Limnocylindrales bacterium (assembly GCA_035526465.1). Taxonomy (GTDB): domain Bacteria; phylum Desulfobacterota; class Binatia; order UBA9968; family UBA9968; genus DP-20. The sequence goes on from DATLCH010000254.1 coordinate 6,887, forward strand.
TGCCGACGCTGTACGAAATTTTTGAAAAGGAAAACACTGCCGATGAGAGCCGCCGGGTCGCCGATGTGATTCTACGCGGCGGCGATTTTGGCCGACCGATGCTGGTCGGACCAGGCACACCGCTTGACCGGGTGAATATGCTGCGCGAGGCTTACGTCAAATCGATGAATAATCCCGAGCTCATCGCGGAGGCGAAAAAAACCCGCATGGACATGGAACCGGTCACCGGTGAACAGCTGCAAGCTCTCGCCAAGCGGGTGATGAATCAGCCCCCCGCCGTGCTCAAGCGCGTCAAAAAACTTCTTGAATAAAAATCATATCGTCACAAGCGCTGGTCAGCAGTCTCAAGAAAAGGAGAACTCATGAAAGCCGCAATCATATTGCTCTTCCTCCTCGGCGCCGGGCCGGCGCATTTGGCAGCGCAGACGCCATACTATCAAGGCAAGCAAGTTAAAGTCATTGTCGGCTTCACTACCGGCGGTTTCTATGACCGTTGGGCGCGGATACTGTCGCGCTACATGCCCAAACATATTGCCGGCAACCCTTCTTTTGTCGTGCAAAACATGCCCGGGGCCGGCGGGCTGACCGCGACCAATTATGTTTACAGCGTGGCAAAGCCCGACGGCACAACCATCGGCTTTCCGAGCAACGGACTCTACCTGGATCAATTGGTTGGCCGCAAAGAAGTGCAGTACGACATTCGAAAATTTGCCTGGATCGGCTCGCCGGTGAAAGAACCGGCGATCTTTTATATGCGCGCCGATACACCGTTTAAAACCATTCAGGATGTGAAAAACTCTAAGGAACCGCCCAAGTGCGGCTCCACCGGCACCGCGAGCACCGATTTTATCTTGGCGCGCTTGCTCGAGGACACGCTGCCGCCGCTGAAGATCACCACCGTACAAGGCTATCCGGGCGGCGCGGAAATCGATCTAGCGGTGGAAAAAGGCGAGGTCGCCTGCCGTGGCATGACCGCGTCGCCATTTTTCGGCCGCGAACCATTTCTCAGCTGGCAAAAGAAAAATTTCGTCCGAGTGCTGCTGTTTACCGGCGACAAGCGCGATCCGCGCATGCCCGACACTCCCACACTCGATGAGATCTTCGCAAAAGAAAAAGTCCCCGAAGCGGGACGTCGAGTAGCGGAAGTAATTCTCGCAGCAGAGTCCTTTGGCCGTCCGATTATCGGCACGCCGGGCACGCCCGCCGAGAGAGTGAGTGAACTGCGCCGTGCGTTCGAGCAGGCGATGAAAGATCCCGAGTTGTTAGCAGAAGCGCAAAAGCAAAAGATGGATGTCGATCCCGTGTCCGGCGAAAATCTCGAGAAGCTCGCGACAAGAATCCTCGACCAACCGCCCGAGGTCTTGGCTCGGGTGAAGAAGATCCTCGGAAACTAGTTGAATAAACTCTTGCCGATGATAGCTTTTAGTCAGCAAATTGCTTTAGGAGGACGTTTTTTAATGTTGAAATTACTGGCGTTTTTATCGGTCTTTATAGTTGGCCAAGTGGCTCATGCGCAGACGCCCTTTTATCAAGGAAAAACCATTACAATTGTCGTTGGAACCAAGGCCGGCGACGCCTACGATTTGTATCCGCGCATGCTCGCCGAGTTCATGCCCAAATATATTCCCGGCAATCCAAATATTATTATTCAGAATGTGCCCGGCGCAGCGTCGATGATCGCCGCCAATCAAGTTTATAACGTCAGCAAACCGGACGGTCTGACCATCGGCGCCATCTACCCTGCGCTTTATTTCGAGCAGCTGACGAAAAAACCCGAAGCGAAGTTCGACTGGACCAAGTTCGGCTGGGTCGGTAATCCCGTGACATCGAATCATCTTCTTTATATGCGCTCGGATGCTCCGTTTAAGTCGATGGATGATATCAAGAATGCGAAAGAGGCGCCCAAATGCGGCTCCAACGGTATCACCTCGACGGGTTATTACCTGCCGAAGCTGATGGAAGAAACCCTGGGCACCAAATTCGATATCGTACTGGGTTACCAGTCCGGCCAGGATGTCGACCTCGCGGTCGAACGCGGCGAAGTCGTGTGCCGCGCTTTTACCATCACGGCCTACTTCGCCCGGGAGCCGTTCATTTCCTGGCGCAAGCGCGGATTCGTCAACGCCCTGATGCAGAGCGGTTTAAAGCGTGAAGCGCGGCTCAAGGACGCCCCGACAATCTATGAACTGATGGATAAGTACAAAACCAATGCTGCCGGCAGAAGCTTGGCTAAAGTCGTGCTCTCCGCCGGCGAGTTTGGACGTCCGCTTGTCGTCGGCCCCGGCGTTCCCGCGGATCGCTTGAAAATATTGCGCGACGCCTTCGACAAATCGGTGACAGATCCCGCGCTCATCGCGACAGCGGAAAAACGCCGCCTGGAGATGGATCCCGCGTCCGGCGCCGAACTCGAAGCATTGGCGAAAGAAGTGATGGCCGCGACCCCGGACGTCGTTCAGCGTATGGAGAAACTCCTGGGCGGCAAATAAAAATTATGCCGGACAATCCCTCAAGCTGGTTGCATCGCCACCAGCTTGAGGGATATGCTCCGGCGAATTTTCGGCGGGAAGGAGAAACTTTATGTTTTCAACTCTCGTTGCGCTGGCCGCTCTTGCCTGGAGCTCAACTCTTTTCGCACAAACCTCTTTCTATCAAGGCAAGACCATCACCATCGCCGCCGGCACCAAAGCGGGCGATGTTTACGATCTCTATCCGCGACTGCTCGCCGAATACATGCCCAAGCATATCCCGGGCGGCCCCAACATCATTGTGCAAAACATTCCGGGAGCGGCTTCGCTGATCGCCGCCAACCAAGTCTACAATACCGGTAAACCTGACGGATTGTCTCTGGCGGCAATCTATCCGGCGCTCTATTTCGATCAGCTGATCAAGCGACCGGAAGTGAAATACGACTGGGCAAAATGGCAGTGGCTCGGCAGCCCGGTAAAATCGAACCAATTGCTCTACATGCGCGCCGACACCCCGTACAAATCCATGGACGACATCCGTAAAGCGGCGACGGCGCCCAAGTGCGGCTCCACCGGTATCGCTTCCGCAGGCTACTACATACCCAAGCTCTTGGAGGAAGTGCTCGGCTCCAAGTTCGATGTCGTATCGGGCTACCAATCCGGGCAAGATATCGATCTCGCGGTGGAACGAGGCGAGCTCCACTGCCGGGCGTTTACTATCACCGCTTACTATGCCCGGGAGCCGTTTATTTCCTGGCGCAAGCGGAATTTCACCAATGTGTTGGTCCAAACCGGCAGCCAGCGCGATGCACGAATCAAAGACTCCCCGACGATTTACGAATTGATGGACAAATACAAAACCAGCGGGACGGGACGCACTCTGGCGAAAGTAATCCTGGCGTCGGGGGATTTGGGACGGCCCATCGTCGCCCCGCCGGGTGTGCCTGCCGATCGGATCAAAATCTTGCGCGATGCCTTCGATAAAACGGTCGCCGACCCTGCCTTCCTTTCCGAAGCGGAAAAACGCCGGCTCGAAATCGATCCGACAAAATGGGATGAGATGGAGTCGCTGGCAAAAGAAGTCATGACCACACCAGCCGATGTGGTGGCGCGCATGCGCAAGCTCTTGGGCGAGTGAGGACAATTAATAGCTTGACAAGCCCGAGGGGGCCGGCGCGGCGTGCGATTGGCCGCCGGAGATCGCATAAGCGAAATAGCGGAGGCCGCTGCATGGTTCCAAGCATCGTGATTTTGCTATCTGTGTTACTTTGGCCAAGTGGCGGCTATGCCCAGACTCCCTTCTATAAAGACAAGACCATTAGACTCGTCGCCGGCACCCCAGCGGGGAGCGTCTATGACCTCTACGCGCGCATGGTCGCGCAGTTCATCGGCAAATACATTCCCGGCAATCCCAATGTCATCGTGCAGAACATGCCCGGCGTCGCCTCGATGGTCGCCGCCAATTACATCTACACGGTCGCCAAGCCTGATGGTTTGACCATCGGTTCGATCCAACCAGCGCTCTATTTCGATCAACTGGTCGGGCGCAAGGAAGTTCAGTTCAATTGGCAAAAATTCACCTGGATCGGCAACACCACGGTGTCGCACTTATTGCTCTACATGCGCGGCGACACACCGTATAAGACCATAGACGACATCCGCAAAGCGGCCGTGCCGCCCAAATGCGGCGCCGAAGGGACGGCATCGTCGGCCTACTACCTGCCGAGGCTTCTGGAAGAAACCATCGGCGCGAAATTCAATGTAGTCCTCGGTTACAACTCCGGCACCGATGTCGATTTGGCCGTGGAACGCGGCGAGGTGCAGTGCCGCGCCTTTACGGTCGCCGCGTTCTTCGCGCGCGAGCCGTTTATCACCTGGCGCAAGAAAGGCTTTGTTCGGGTCATCGTTCAGACCGGCAAACAACGCGACTCCAAGCTGCCCGACGTACCCGCACTCCAAGAACTGATGGAGCAAAATAAATCCGCCGAAGCGAGTCGCCGTCTGGCGGCCGTGCTCTTAGCCGCCAACGAGTTCGGCCGGCCGATCATCGCCTCGCCCGGGATTCCGGCCGACCGCGTGAAGATTCTCCGCGAGGCATTTCTGAAAACCATCACCGATCCCGATCTCTTGGAGGACGCCAAAAAGAAACGGCTCGACCTCGATCCGGTTTCGGGCGAAGAACTGGAAAGCCTCGCCAAGGAGATCATGGTGCAACCGCCCGACGTCATCGAACGCATGAAAAAATTATTGGGCACGTAGAATCAACCGTCAGCACTCAGGTGAACAATTAAAGGAGAAACGCACATGATTAGAGCCGCATTCGTCCGTTCGGTCCTATTCGTACTATTGGCGCTATTATTCTCGACCCGACTGCATGCGCAGACGCCATTTTATCAAGGCAAGACGATCCAGATCATCGTCGGCGCCAAGGCGGGCGACACCTATGACCTTTACCCGCGTCTGGTCGCGGAATTCATGAGCAAGCATATTCCAGGCAATCCGAACATCATCATTCAAAACGTCGCTGGCGCTGCGGGCCTCATCGGCACCAATCAGGTTTACAATCTCGCCAAACCTGACGGTCTAACCCTCGGCGCGATTTATCCTGCGCTCTATTTCGAGCAGCTCGCCAAACGGCCCGAAGCCAAATTCGACTGGACCAAGTTCATTTGGATCGGCAGCACGGTGAGCTCCAACAGTTACATGTATATGCGCGCTGATACCCCGTTTAAAACCATCGAAGATGTCCGGACCGCGGCGACTCCGCCGAAATGCGGTGCAACGGGCGTAACGTCGTCGGCCTATTACATGCCGAAACTCCTGGAAGAGGCTATAGGCACAAAGTTCGAGATTGTCTCGGGTTATGTCGCCGGGTCGGATATCGACCTCGCCGTTGAGCGCGGCGAAGTTCAGTGCCGGGCCTTTACGATCAACGCCTTCTTCTCTCGCGAGCCATTTATCACCTGGCGCAAGAAAAATTTCGTGCGCGTGCTCTATCAGACCGGCAGCAAACGCGATGCACGGCTCAAGGACGTGCCGCTGCTCACTGAACTGATGGACAAATACAAGACCCCTGAAAACGTCCGGCGACTAGCCAAAGTGGTCCTCGCCGCCGAT
>DATLCH010000271.1:0-5419 GCA_035526465.1 Candidatus Limnocylindrales bacterium
AGGCGCGCCCGGCGCCGGTGATGACCACGGCGCGGATCTCCGGATCGGCTTCCGCTTGGTCCAATGCGTCGTGAAATTCTTTCAGCATTGGCCGCGTGATGGCGTTGAGCGCCTCGGGCCGATTCAACGTGATTAGCACGCCGCCGCGCTGTTTTTGATAAATGATTTCTTTGTAGTCGGCCATTCGGCCTCCTTTGTTCAAATCGTTCAAACCGTTCAAGTCGTTCAAATCGTCTGTTCACTCCGGTTAAACGGCTTGAGCTATTTGAACGTTTTGAACGGCTTGAACGAGTTCCTATCTTTATTGTTATCGGTATTCACCTTCATACAGGTTCTTGAAGAAGCCGCTGGTTTCCAGTTCGCGGACAATACTTTCGTCGAGGAACTGCCTGGGATCTGCGCCCTTGGCTTTGGGTTCTTCGATGGCGACGAAATCCAAGGTCGTTTCGACGGCCTTGGGCGTGGCATAGGGGATTTGGTTGTAAAACTTGTTGGCAAGCAGATCGTAGGACATTTCCAGATATTTGGTGTCTTTTTCCTGGGCCGATTGAATGCGCAATTTCTTTTGCATGACGGCGACGCTGTCGCGCTTGTTCTTTCGAAAATACGCCATCCCTTCGCAATAGCCTTTGATGAAGCGGACGGCTTGATCGCGGTTGCGTTTCAAATAGCTGCGCGTCGTGTCGATGGAGTTCTGCAAATAGACGATGTCCAAATCGGCTGGATCGGCGAGCAAACGATAGCCGCGCTCCTCGGCAACGAAGAAAGTCGGCAGCGTCAGCACTGCGCCGTCGATAGCGCGGCTGTCCAGACTGGCGAGGTTGGCCGGCGACGAGCCTAGTTGGAGTATCTGAATATCGTCATTGCGCATGTTCCACTTGCGGAGAAACAGTTGCAGTACCCAGTGCGACGCTGATCCGAAGCGGGTGACGCCGATTTTTTTGCCTTTGAGATCCGCTGGGGTTTTAATTTCCGAACGCACCATTAAGCGCTGCAAGCCGGTTTTGAGCGGCGAGACCGCGAGCACGGGATCGGCGCCCCGCAAGGCGGCGCGAATTACTGAGTCGCCGCCGCCGACGGAAAATTGAATTTCCCCGGCGAGCAGCGAACTGATTACCCGCGAGGCGCCACCGCCAATGACGATAACCTCCGGATCGACGCCATATTTTTTGAACAAGCCGCGTTCTTCGGCAACCCACATGGCGCCCTGAGTGGCGCTCACCGAGCTCAGCCCGACGCGCAATCGTTCCTGTGCGTTGGCCGGCTGGATCGTCCAAAGGCCGACAACCGCTACAAAAAAAGTGGACAAAAGTGAGTAGACCATCGGTGTTCTATTTGGCAGTGATCGAAACCCATTGCGTTCCGGTGAATCCATTATCCGTCATGCCGGCGCACGCCGGCATCCATCTTCGCTTGTGCTGCAAGGGCAAAAAAAACTGGATTCCCGCCTGCGCCGCAACGACGAAATTGGTTTCCAAGCAGCACTCTACTTAACTATTAGAAACGCAGGTTAGCCGTCAAGGGAGAGGGTGAGAAAACTATTTTCTGCGCGCGCTATTTCCAGACATTCTCAAGAAAGCCGGATGATTTGATTTCGTTGACGAAGGAATTGTCGTAGTACGCGCTGGTCGGCGTCGCTTGCGCGGCTTTCGTATCGATCATGTTCAGTTGCGCCATGCGCTGCACCATTGATTGCATGACGTTCTCCGGTACGGCCGGGTCGCGGGCGAAATTGTCGGTTACATAAGCATAGCTTTGGCGCAGCACCTCGGTGTCGGTGATGCCGAGATATTTTCCGATCAGTCGCTTGGTGAAATCTTCGTTGGCATTGATGAATTTCATCGCTTCGACAGTCGCTTTTATCAGGCGCACAACTAAATCCCGGTGCGTTGATGCGTAGGATCGTCTGGCAACGATGCCCTGGGATATGAACCCACTTCCCAAAGCGCGCAAGTCTTTTGGCGACGCCAGTTCGCGATAACCTTCCTTGAGTAGGCGAAAAGTATGCGGCGGCGAGAGCACAGCGCCGTCGATGGCGCCGCGGATGAGCGCGGCAACGGCTTCAGGGAAGCCGCCCATTTGTAGTGCGCTTACGTCTTTCAAGTTATTCTTTTCGAGCAGAGTTCTGAGCGCGAAGTCGGTGACCGAACCGAAGCGGGTGATGCCGATCTTCTTGCCTTGCAGTGACCGCACATCGCGGATATCGCCGCGCACCATCAGTGACTGGGTGAAGTAGGGCAGCAGCGCGGCGATCTGGATGATGTCGCCGCCGCTCAAAACATTGGTGATCACCGCCGGTCCGCCGAAGGCCGCCAAGTTCGCTGACCCTGATAACATCGACTGCACCATCACGGCGGATGCGCCGACATAAACCATATCGACGGTCAGTCCATTTTTTTCGAACAGCCTCGCCTCCTTGGCGATGACGAAAGGGACACTGTTGAGACCGAGCGGGCCGTACGGGAACGGTATTTTGGTCGGTTCTTGTGCGTGCACGTGCGCATGCACAAGAGCTGCGCCGACCAGGATCGCGATAGCCAGGTTGAGCTTCATGATTTTTATCTCTGCATAGCGCTTCTTTGCGGTTGCGGTCAAGAAAATAGACGCGGTTCTTGCCAAGCGAAAATGCTTTGCATAATCATTGCTGAGACAGATTTCAGTTTCTATTCGGAGACGAGTGATGCCAAAAGTTAAAATAAACGACATTGAACTCTATTACGAAGAACATGGCAGCGGCCGGCCTATGGTATTTCTGAGCGAGACCGCCTGCGACGGGGAAGTTTGGAAGATCAATCAAGTCGGCGAATTTTCCAGGGACCACCGAGTGATCACGTTCGATTATCGCGGCACCGGGCAGTCGAGCAAACCGTCGATCGATTACACAACACAAATGTTTTGCGAGGATGTCATCGGCTTGATGGATTATCTCAAGGCCGACCAAGCAGTCGTCGTCGGCCATTCCATGGGCGGGCGGGTGGCGCAACTGATGGCGCTCGATCATCCCAAAAAGGTGCACAAGCTGGTTCTTGCTTCCACCGGCGCCCACTATCCCCAAACCAAGGGCTTGCCGCTCAAGATCATGAAAGAAATGATCGAGTGGGGCTACGAAAAATACGAGCGCGACCACACGATTCTCGTCGGCTGGACCGATAATTACGTTAAGCAGCACCCGGAGAAGATCGAAGCCTACTTGAAAGTGCGCATGACTAATTTATGCCCCGTTGAATTTTATCTGCGCCATTTGATCGCGCGCCAGAGCCACGACACGAGCCAGCGGCTGAAAGATATCAAGCAGCCGACGCTGATCCTGGTCGGTGACGGCGACGTCAACATGACCAGCGAGATGAACCACCGCATGTCGACGGACGTGTTGGCCAGGGGGATTCCGAATTCTAAAGTAGTATTGCTGCCAAACGAACGGCATAGTTATTTTTTCAGCAATCCCGATGCGGCGCACCGCGCGATCCGCGAGTTCATCAAGGATTGAGGGTTTGAAGCCTTGGTGGGAACCGTTAAGGCCGAAGTGCGTCAGCGGCGCAACTGAATGGGAATGAATTTTCACCACGAAGTGATTCATGAGCTTATGCTCGCCTACAGATCATGAAATTGCCCTCACCCCCGCCCTCTCCCAGCGGACTGGGCGAGGGAGTTTCCGGTCCGAAGAATTTTTGTCTTTACCCTCGCCCTTTGGGAGAGGGGAGGGTGAGGGCGTCTTCAGGCCAGCATCGCATTTCAAAGGAGGACACGAAGAGCACGAACTTCGGAGAATTAAATCTCCGAACCTTCGTGAGCCTCGGTGAGATCCAGATTGTTTGCTAAAAGGAACCAACCTCATGCCGACTGTACGCACGAATGGCGCCGAAATTTATTATGAAACTCACGGCCACGGGCAACCGTTTCTATTTTTCAGCGAGACCGCTTGTGACGGCCAGATCTGGAAGATGTATCAGGTGCCGGAATTCGCCATAGATCATCAAGTAATCGTGCACGACTACCGCGGCACGGGGCGGTCGAGCAAACCATCGATCGATTACACGACGCGCATGTTCTGCGACGATGCGGTGGCGCTGCTCGATCACCTGAACGCCAAAGACGCCATCGTGCTCGGCCATTCCATGGGCGGGCGCGTAGCGCAACTGCTCGCATTGGATCACCCACAGCGAGTAAAAAAATTAATTCTTGCGTCGACCGGAGCTTCGTTTCCCGGCGGCGCCGGCTTGCCCTTGCAGATGTGCAAGGAAATGATCGAGTGGGGCTACGAGAAGTACGTGCGCGAGCACACGATGCACGTCGGCTTTACCGATGAATTCGCCAAGAGCCAGCCGGAGCGGCTCGAAGCATTTTTTCGCCAGCGTTTGGACAATATCTGTCCGGTGGAGTTTTACCTGCGACATGTACTGTCGCGCCAGGGACACGATACCAGCGCAAGGCTCAAAGATATTGCCATTCCGACGTTGGTGATAGTCGGCGAGCTGGAGGGCGATCCCAAGGTTGTCATGACGCATCGGATGTCATCCGATATTCTCGCCAAAGGCATTCCCAATGCCAAATTCGTTCTTTTGCCGAAGCAAAAACATAACTACTTCACCAGCGATACAGAAACCGTACATCGCGCTATTCGTGAATTCTTGCGTTAACTATTGCGATTGGCTAGCGAAAACCGCGTCTATCTACATGCGCGCATAATAACTCGTCGCATGGTAAAGAGCCTTGAGACAGACCGCGCTAGATCCACCACAATGCGACATCTGCAATTGGGGATCTCTCGGTTAAATTAATGTAGCATTTTTGGCACAGACGGTGATCGTCGCGTGCCAGAACGGGACGTGAACGGTCGCCGGAAGAGTGGTGCTCTTCAATCGTTAACACATAACTGGGCTTTTCAGAGAAGACGATCTCATTGCGAATTTTAGCTTCGACATCGCGCGACAAGAGACTCACGAAATAGCTGAATACCCGGTATTAAACCGCTTCTAATCTGCCGCGGTTCACGCCGGCACGTGACTTTCGCCGCGTCCCCGGTTGCGCGACGGTACTAATTTTGCTCGTAACTACGCTAGGCGGACAAACAATGACGCCGAATAATACGAACAATCGCCGGCGCCGATCGAAAAGCGCTTCCATCGACAAGAAAACCGAGTTCCAGGCCCATGCGACACACGGGTCAGAGCATTTAAGCGACTGATGGACCGCGTGCAGTAGCAGCTGCAGGTGTGCCGTATACGACGGCAAAGAAATTGCCGAAGGCAGGCTAAATGTCGGACGAGAAAATGCCCATCGAACAGCTCCTCCGGCTACTCGCGGAACAGTCGAGGGAGCACGCGTTTATCCTGTTGAATGCGGACGGCCTGATCACTTGGTGGAGTCCCGGCGCTGCACATCTATTCGATCACGACGCCGATGAGATGATGGGCCAGTC
>DATLCH010000280.1:0-5993 GCA_035526465.1 Candidatus Limnocylindrales bacterium
AAGGGCACCTGGAAGATCGACGTGCAAAAAAAGACCATGATCACGGTCTACAAACTGCGTCCCAATCTCAAGTGGCATGACGGCAAGCCGTACACTTCAAAAGACTTCGAGTTTGGCTGGCAAATCGCCAAGCACCCGGAATTTCCCATGCCCGATCGACTGGTACCGGAGATGATTTCAAAGATCGATACTCCCGACGATCGAACCCTGGTAATTCACTGGAACGATCTCTACAACGAAGCCTATGCGATTCAATATACCCATGTGCGTGCTTTCCCGCGTCATCTCTTGCTCGACGCATTTCAAGCCGGTGACATGAAGGCGTTTGCGAATTTGCCGTACTGGAATAAGAACTTTGTCGGCGCTGGGGCGTTCAAAGTCGTCGAGTGGGATCAGGGTAGCCGCGTCGAGTTGGAAGCTTTTAACGATTTCGCGCTTGGGCGGCCAAAAATCGAACGCATCACTTACAAAACAGTTGAGGACAGCAATACCAATCTCGCGGCCGTGATGGCGGGCGAGGTCGATTTGTGCATGCGCAGTACCATTTCTTTCGACGGCGCCATGATTCTGCGCGAGCAGTGGGAAAAGCCGGGGAAGGGGAAGGTATTGATCAGCCCGGCGTCTTGGACCTGGCTCAACCTGAGCCGCGATAATCCCTGGTTCAGCGACGTCAGGGTGCGCCGTGCTTTGCTTCACGGCATCGACCGCGATGCCATGGTGCAAAACCTCTTTAAAGGCGAGAAGGTGATTTCCCATCTGCCGCTATCTCGCGCCCGCAAAGTCAACAACAAGGCCTTGGCGGCATCGACGATTTATAAGTTCGATACCGAGTTGGCAAAAAAATTGTTGGCCGAAGCCGGTTGGAAGCCCGGCGCAGATGGCGTCTTGACCAATGGCAAAGGCGAGAAAATGGAATTCGAGTTCCGCGTTACCGCCGAACGGCGAGATCATGAACAGGCCCAGGCGATCATCGCCGACTATTGGAAAAAGCTCGGCGTGCGCACCAACATCAAAAATATGCCGAACCGTCTACTCAATTCGGCGGACAATCGCAACCGTTGGCCGGGCGCGTATATCGGTTCGCATAACGTCACGATCGAAGAGTGGCCCGAACGGTTCCACAGCAAAAACATCCCGACAGCGGAAAACAAATTTGCGCCGGAAAATGTTTCCGGTTGGAACGATCCCAAAAAGGACGCGATTCTTGACGACATCAATTCGATCATTACCCCTGAACAATCGGAGAAGCTGCAGATCGAGTTTTGTAAAATGTTCAGCGCTGCGCTGCCTCATTTGCCGCTATTTTTCACTCCGGAAGTCCTCGTGGTTAAAAAAGGTCTCACCGGAATCACGCCGCGCCAGGAGAGCGGCGGGCAAAATTCCAGCTCGTGGAATACGCAAACCTGGGACAAAGTCTAAATGACCCGTTCGTGATCGTGGATCGTGTTCGTAGATGACAACGGCGGCCGATACGAGCACGATCGCGAACAGAACGCCTTCACGGCCTCAGCGATCGATCTATGCTGCTCTACGTTCTTCGCCGGGTGTTTCAGTCTGTTCCTCTGTTATTGATAATCTCGGCGCTAATTTTTACTTTGCTATACCTGATGCCGGGGGATCCGCTCTACCGCATGCTCGAGGGAATTCCCAACTTGCGGCCGCAGGACTATGACAGGCTTCGCAAGCTTTACGGTTTTGACGACCCGATCTATGTCCAGTACTTCAAATGGCTCTGGCAGTTGATTCAGTTGAACCCCGGCTACTCACGGGAGTATGGACAGCCGGTTTTTGATATAATCCTGCCGGCGCTGAAGAACACTCTGGTGCTGACCATTGCTGCCGTGGTGCTCGGTAAACTACTCGCCATCACTCTCGGAATCTTTTCCGCAGTGCGCCAGTACTCGATCGGCGACTATATTCTAACTGCGACGACTTTTGTCGCTTATTCGGTTCCGGCGTTTTGGCTCGGGCTGATGTTGATCATCCTATTTTCCGTCAAGCTCGGTTGGTTGCCGACTTCCGGCATCGTCAATAGCGAGGTTGAGCCGGGCAGCTGGGCCGCGACGGTGGACTGGTTGAAACATCTGATCTTGCCGGTGGCGGTGTTGGCGATCTCCGAGATAATCCAAGTGCAGCGCTTTATGAGGTCGAGCTTACTGGAAGTGCTGCGCCAGGATTATCTCACCACCGCGCGCGCCAAAGGTTTAAGTGAAACTGTCGTCATCGGCCGACATGCGCTCAAAAACGCATTGATTCCAGTCGTGACGATTATTGCCGTCACGATGCCGCGAGTGGTCGGTGGCTCAACGGTGGTGGAAACGGTTTTTGCTTATCCGGGTATGGGACGGCTGCTTTACACGTCTATCATGGGCAATGACTACGTCGTCGCCATGACCGTGGTAATGATCATCGCCGCGACCGTGGTATTCTTCAATCTACTGGCGGATGTGATTTATGGATGGCTCGATCCGCGCATTCGCTATCAGAGTTGATGGTGCGCTGCAGCTTTGCAAGCGCCCCGCCTTGTCGTCGCTCGCGCTGCGCGGACGAAAGAAGAGGGACGAGGGGGACCAGTGACGGTCGATAGTCCTGCATTAATTCAGCTGAACGCAATCAAGAGCGCCGAGCCGGCGGGCTACTGGCGAATTGTCTGGCGCCGTTTCAAACAGCACCGAGTCGCCTACGTCGGCTTCTTTTTCTTTATGAGCCTGCTGCTGGCGGTAATTGTCGGCCCTTACCTGGTGCCCTATGAATTCGATCAAGTGTCGCTGTCGGAGCGCATGCAGATGCCCTCAGCACGCCACTGGCTCGGCACCGATGAGCTGGGGCGCGATACTTGGGCGCGTATCATGCACGGCGGACGAGTTTCTTTGACGGTGGGATTGGCGGTGGCGTTGAGCACTGTTGTGATCGGCGGACTGATTGGGATTCTCGCCGGCTATGTCGGCGGCGCGCTCGACAACGCTCTCATGCGCCTGGTGGATACGATCTACACGGTACCGCGCATCGTGTTGCTTTTGGTCTTGTCGAAGCTGGCCGGGCCTGGTTTGCTCAATATCATCATTATTCTCGTCGCACTGGAATGGACTAATGCGGCGCGCCTGGCACGCAGCGCAGTTTTGTCCTTTCGCGAACAGGAGTTCGTCCTGGCGGCGCAGTGTCTGGGTGCTTCGCGTTGGCGTGTCATGTTGCGCCACCTGCTGCCCAACGCGCTTGGGCCATTGATCGTGTCGGCGACCCTCGATGCCGGCGCGGCGATCCGCGCCGAGACGACCTTGAGTTTCCTCGGTCTAGGCATTCAACCTCCGACGCCGAGTTGGGGCAATCTGCTCACCAATGCCGCGACCAATATTTTCATCGCACCGCTGCAAGTGTTCCTGCCCGGACTGTTTATTTTCTTTGCTCTGATGAGTTTCAATCTGCTCGGAGATGCTCTGCGTGATGCCCTCGATCCAAAAATGTCGAAGAGCAGGGGATAAAAACAATCGATAATGGATAATTGAGAATGGGAAGGTTTAACCCGAATTCGTCTTTAATTGTCCTTTATCAATTTTCCATTATCCATTAGTTCCTGCCACGGTTTAATCGTTAGCGCGGTGAGCACGGCGCCGAGCAGGAGTATCGCTACTAAACCGTACAAGGTCGCGACATAGCTTTGGCTACGATCGTAGGCGGCGCCGGCGATGACGGGCCCGAGCACGCTGCCCCAGGTGTAGAAAAACGACATGGTGCCGCGAATCGTTGCGAAATATTTGCGGCCGAAAAAGTCGCCGATGGTAGCCCAGACGATCGGAAACGATGCATCGATTGCGGTAAAACCGACCGTAAAGGCCCACAACGGCCATCTTCCTTTTCCCAGGATCAGTAGCAACATCGAAACCGCGGCGGCGAGCATGCACAAGGTCAAAAGCTTCGGCCGATTGCTGGTGTCGGCGTACCAGCCGATGACGTAGTGCGCCGCCCAGTTCAAGAACGCGAAACTCGCCAGTAACAACGCAGCGCCTTCCTGCGACACACCTTTCCAAACCATGATCGGCACGAAGTGCACACTGATGGTGCTGTAGGCACCCACGCGCACCGTCATGCCGACCACGAAGAGCCAAAAGATCCAAGTTTTCATCGCTTGGCGCAGTGTCGGGTCATCCGTAACTGCTGTTGTTCTGGGGCGATCTTCGGAGATGCTATTTAAGGGTATGTCCGGCGCGGCGCCGTCGGGTAGAAGTCCCATGCTTTCGGGCGATGCGCGGACGCCGAGTCCAAGCGGAATGCCGATCAGCAGAAACAATAAGCCGCCGAGAATCGCGCCCCAGCGCCATCCCCAGTGTTGCACCGCCATGGCCAACAGCGGTGTCAAAAGAGTGCCGCCGACGGGGACTGCGGAGCTGATTACGGTCATGGCGCGGGCGCGGTAGCGAATAAACCAGGTGTTGCCCACCGCCATCGGCGCATGGACAAACCCGGGCGTAAAAGAGAGCGAGATGATGCCGAGATAGACGATCAAAAAAGTCGTGTAGCTATGCACCCAGCCGAGGCAGACATAACCCACACCGGTTAACAGCACCGCGGTGAGGATCATCGGCTTGGGACCGAAACGATCGATCAAGTAGCCGACGAAAGGACCTTCGATGGCGCCCTGAGCGCGCGCCAAGGAGAACGCGAGCGAGGTTTCGGCGCGGTTCAAACCGAGATCGGTGCTGATCGGCAAAAAAAACACGGTGAAGCCGTAGTTGTGCAGCCCACCGCCGAGCACGCGCAGCGCCGAGACCAAACCGACCATGCGCCAGCCGATGAAAGTTTGTGTTAGTAGTTGCCGGACCCGTTCCAGAGTGATGCCTCGAGGAGTGTTTCGCTGCTGTTTCGTTTCTCCCAGAAGCGGCCGAGGATGGCAAGAAATTATTTCAAGAGCGCAACTCAGGCGCAAGTTTGCGCCAACGATAGATATCCGTTATTTTGAATTACACCCTCGACTGATCGGACACATCGTTGGACATACGCACTTCAAGCACCCCGACAACCGCGAATATTGCACCGCCAAAAATCGCCTTCGCGGCACTGAAACATAAGGACTACCGCTGGTTTCTCATCGCTACGATGCTCGCCATGATGGCCGACAACATCGAGCATGTGATCAGTTACTGGGTGTTGTTCCAGAAATTTCAATCACCGGTGCTCGCCGGTTTCGCCGTCATCAGCCACTGGACGCCGTTTCTTTTGCTGTCGGTCTATTTCGGCGGCTTGGCCGATCGTTACGATTGTCGCAAGTTGATTCAGATCGCCCAAATCATGTACATGGGCGTGACAGCGATTTGGGCGCTATTGTTTTTGACCGACACGATTCAAATCTGGCACGCCTGTGTTCTTTTGGTGATTCATGGCATCGCCGGAGTGTTCTGGACTCCGGCGGAGATATTGATGATTCACGACATCGTCGGCGCCGACGATTTGCCGAGCGCGGTGCGCTTGAACGCGACGGCGCGCCAACTGGGCATTCTTCTCGGTCCGGCGGTGGGCGGAGCCATGATGCTCTGGCTCGGCGCGCCGGCCGGATTGTTTATCAATGCGGTGATTTATTTACCGCTGACTATTTGGCTGATGCTGGTGCCGTACACCGGCCACCTGCGAGAGGGAGCGCCGGCGCGGCGCGGATTGCGTTGGCGCGACGCCGCCGAAGTGTTGCGCGAAGTGGCGCAGCACCGGTCCATCGTTACCATGATTGTTCTCGGCGGCGCGGCGTCACTGTTTGTCGGCAATGCATTTCAAGCGAGCATGCCGGAGTTCGCCCACGATCTTGGCACGGACAAAGCCGATTTTGCTTACAGTGCGCTGCTTGCGGCCAATGCCGCCGGTTCGGTGTTTGGTGGTTTTATCCTCGATGCCAAGCAGTGGGTGCCGCCGACGGTGAAAGCGGCGATCAATTGTGCAATTCTCTGGTGCGTAGCGATGACAGCATTCGCATTCTCGAACAGTTACTTATTTTCTTTGATATTGTTATT
>DATLCH010000008.1:0-7838 GCA_035526465.1 Candidatus Limnocylindrales bacterium
GACGGTCTTCGGCATCAACGGCTTCCTACCGATTCATACCGCCGGCAATCGCGGCGAACAGGCGCTGTCTTCGTTAGCCGAAGTGATCAAGATGCATCATGGCGTCAGCCATCTGGACGTCGGCAGTTTTGGCGGCGGCACGCCGCTGATCGCCTTAGGCATTGAGGACGCCGAGATCATGGCGCGCGACAGCATCACCAAGAGGCAAGTCAAAGATTATCTCTGGGAGCATGCCTCGTTGAAATTTTCCGAGATTCCCGCGCGCCGCAAAGGCCATAAGTCGGATGACGAATTGATGCGCGAGTCGATCAATATGACGCCGGACGGCGTGGTGCATCTATCGACCAAACCGGAAGACATCATGGTCATCGTTGTCGGCGGCAAGCATCGCCACTCGGTGTTTCTGCCGATGTGGACCGGGCGCAATACGCTGTGTGCGATCAAAGGAATTAAATAGTTGGAGTGATGGAGTGGGGAGTCATGGGAGGGCGGCCGAGAATAGACGATGGAGGATTGAGAATTGCCAGAACGTTGGCGATGGTTGCGGTTGCTTTACTACGGGTGGTGCCTTGCACGGCGCAAGACAAAGTCCGTTTCCCCATTGGTGCTTCGTCGAAAACCTTCAGCTACGGTCCGCTCTGGCTCGGCCAGAAATTGGGTTTTTTCGAGCGCGAGGGTTTGGATGTCCAGATTGTGGTTATGCGCGGCACGCCGATCACGCTGCAAGCGCTTGCCACGGAGTCGATCTATGCCGCCAATGTCGGCACCGATGGAGTGATCGGCGCCGTCGACAAGGGGCTTGACCTAGCGATGATCGGCAGCCTGCTCAACAATTTGAGCATGAGCTTGGTCGCCGCCAAACCTTACAAAACTTTCGACGATCTGCGCGGTAAAACCATCGGTTCACAAACCATTACGACGGGAACCGGCTTTGCGATGCGGCTGGTGCTGCGCGCCCATGGTCTCGAATATCCGCGCGACTATCAGATTCTCAACATCGGCGGCGTTACCGATCGCTATGTCGCACTGCAATCCGGGCAAATCGCCGCGACGCCGTTGAGCGTGCCCCTCGATATTTCTGCCAAGCAGCAGGGCTTCAACGTGATCGGCTACTTTGCCGATGATCTGCCGACCTATTTTTTCAATCCGTATACGATTAAACGCTCCTTGGCTGAGAAAAACCGGCCGCTGATCGTGCGCTATATGAAAGCGATCGTGCAAACTCACCGCTGGCTGTTCGACAATCACGAGTCCGCTTGCGCTTATCTGTCGAAGGAAATGGCGATGACTGTGGACAATTGTCGAATTGCCTGGGAATACAGCGTCAAAAACCGCGTCTGGGACCGCAACGCCGATATCAGTCTGGAAGGCGTGCGCACGATGATTAAAATCGTCGCCGAGATCAATGGCCAGAAAGATCCGCTGCCGCAGCCGGCGAAATACATCGACCAAAGCTATATAAGGCAGGCGTTGAGTGAATTGCCCAACAAGTGAAACGTGGAATCGCTTAATCAGGAGCGGGGAGATCGGATGAAGATGCGCTGCTTGACGGGCTGCTTGATAATACTTTTCTGCATGGCCGGAGTTCGCCTCGAAGCGCAGGAGAAGGTTCGTTTTCCTATCGGTGAGTCATCCAAGACGCTGAGCTACGGGCCATTGTGGGTAGCGGCGAAGATGGGGTTTTTTGAAAAGGAAGGCTTAGACGTCCCTATCGTTACGATGCGCGGCTCGCCGTTGACGATCCAGGCGCTCACCGCGGATTCGATCTACGTCGCCAACGCGACGGTCGACACGCTGATCAATGCTTACGAAAAGGGTGGCGCGGATCTGACGATGATCGGCGGGCTGATAAATGGGCTCGGCTTGAGCATGGTCGGCGGCAAGCAGTACAAGAGCTATGCCGATCTGCGCGGCACGACCATCGGCACGCAGACGCTGACTTCCGGCACCGGCTTCGCATTGCGATTGGTCCTCAAAGTGCACGGCATGGAATATCCGCGCGATTATCAATTGCTCAACATCGGCGGCGCGTCGGATCGCTATCAAGCGTTAACCTCGGGGCAGATCTCCTCGGCGCCGGTCGGTGTGCCCCTCGATTTAGTGGCGAAGCAACAGGGTTTCAATATCCTCGGCTATTTTGCCGACGATCTGCCCAATTTCCAATTCAACACGTACATCGTCAAGCGCTCCTGGGCCGAGAAGAACCGGCCACTGGCGGTGCGATTCATGAAAGCGATGGTATCGACCATGCGCTGGATGAACGACAATCGCGATCAAGCTTGCGCGTATTTGACTAAGGAGATGGTGCTCAGCATGGAACACTGCCGCCATGGAT
This sequence comes from Candidatus Limnocylindrales bacterium, assembly GCA_035526465.1. Lineage (GTDB taxonomy): Bacteria > Desulfobacterota > Binatia > UBA9968 > UBA9968 > DP-20. Next base: position 2,336 of record DATLCH010000008.1, read on the forward strand.
CGGATTATAATTGGAAAAGCCGCATCTGGGACCGCAATGCCGATTTGAACGTCGAGGGCGTGCGCACCGTCATGAAAATAACCGCGGACCAGGGCATTCTTAAAGAGCCGCTGCCGCCCGCGAGTAAATATATCGACCAGAGTTACTTGAAGCAGGCCTTGGCGGAAATTGAAAAAAATAAAAAGTAGAAATCTAAAAAGGAAAACACGGCCATGACCACGAGATATTCATTCACCAGCTTTGGTTTGACGATACTCATTGGCTTGTCTCTGACGCATTTGGGCCTTGCCCAGGACAAGATTCGCATGGGATTGAGTTCGGTGAGCGGTTTGCACACTGCTGTGTGGGTGGCTGAAACAAAGGGTCTGTTTCGCAAACACGGATTAGATGTCGAGGTGATCGTCACCGGCCAGGGCGGCACCGCCGGCATTAGCGCGCTGATTGCCAACGACGTACAGATGGTAAACTCAGCCGGCGATGTCCTGGTCGCGGCTGCGCTGCGCGGCGGCGATACCGTAATGGTTGCCGGTGTCGTCAACAAGGGGCTGCAGCGCTTGATTACCAAGCCCGATATAAAAACTCCCGCGGATCTCAAGGGCAAACGAATCGGCGTCACCCGCATCGGCGCGGTGTCGCATTCCGTGTTGTTGATGATGCTGCAGCGCTGGAAGATGAACGTCAACGACGTCCAGGTCATGCAGTTGGGCTCGTCGCCGAGCATGCTCGCGACCCTGGACAAGGGAGGCATCGAAGGAGCTGTAGTAACGATTCCTTCGATGTTCGTCGCCGAAGACCGCGGATATCGAGTGTTGCTCGATATGGCCGATACCGACATTTATTATCTGCATACGATGGTTGCGTCGACACGCCAATATATCAAGAATAACCGCGACAAGGTGCTGCGCTTTCTCAAGGGTTATGTCGAAGGAATCGCCTTCGTCAAACATAACAGGCAAGAAAGTGTGGACATCGTCAAGAAGAAGCTGCGCATCGGTCCCGAGCAGGAGAAGACTCTGGAACGCTCGATAGATTTGTTAGTCGCGAAATACTACGAGTCGGTGCCTTATCCGTCGTTGCGCGGCGTCGAAACTGTGCTCGGCTTCATCGAGAAGGACAATCCCAAGGCGAAGACTGCCGACCCGAAATCGTTCGTCGACGATAGTTTGCTGCGCGAAATCGAGCAGAGCGGGTTTGTGAAGACTCTCTATGCAAAATAGCCGACGCCAGCGAAAAACTATTGCGGCAATCCGCTTGACAGTTTCCCGACGGCTCGCATAAGACCATAGGTATATTTAACAAGGAGGGCTAAAGAATGGCTGCAACATTATGGAAAGAATATAAGACCGTTAGGGTCGAAAAAGAGGACGGAACGACATGGTGTATTCTCAATCGGCCGGAGAAGAGAAATGCCATGAATCCGCAGCTCCACTACGATATGCTCGAAGCCTTGACTGAACTCGAAGTCGACAAGGAAACTCAAGTTTTGGTGCTCACCGGCGCGGGTCCGAGCTGGTGCGCCGGCCAGGATTTGCGCGAATATTTCCGTGGAACAGATAACAATGCGTTGGAGCGGCGCAAAGCCAGCTGGGCATCGCAGGAATGGCGCTGGCGCCGGCTGTTTTACTTTCCCAAGCCAACCATCGCCATGGTCAACGGCTTTTGTTTCGGCGGCGCGTTCACGCCGCTGATCGCTTGTGATTTTGCCATCGCTGCTGACGATGCGACCTTCGGTTTGAGCGAAATCAACTGGGGTATTTTCCCCGGTGGTTTGGTCAGCCGGGTGTTGGCTGACGCCATGAGCTATCGCGATGCGATGTGGTACATCATGACCGGCGATCCGTTCGACGGCAAAAGAGCCGCAGAAGTGAAGCTGGTCAATTTTTCCGTGCCAAAAGAAAAACTCCGCGAGGAGACCATTAAACTCGCGGACAAACTCAAAAAGAAAAACCCGGCCGTGTTGCGCGCGGCCAAGGAAGTCTACAAACACTGCCGCACCATGGAATACAGCCAGGCCGAAGAATACATGTCGGCCAAGGGCACGGCGCTGCGTCTCACCGATCCGGAAAAAGGCCGCGAGACCGGTATGGAGCAGTTCCTCGATAAGAAGACCTATCGTCCTGGTTTGGGCGAGTACAAACGCGACGCCAAGTAGTAGCGCAGCTCAAGGATCTGCGCGGTTCAAGGTTCAAAAGTTCAAGGGTTCAAGGTTGGCTGCGAATTACGGCTTGGCTCGCCAAGCCGTAATTCGCAGTTATAAATGGAGCCGATGTGGATTTTAATCTTCCCGAAGAGCTGCAACTGCTAAAAGAAACGGTGCGTAAGTTCGTCGACCGTGAGCTGATCCCGCTCGAGCGCGAGTGCCGGCCGGAAGGCGAGGATATGCCCGAGCAGTTTATCAAACCGCTCCAGGAGAAGGCCAGGGCGATCGGTCTCTGGCTGCTTGACGTGCCCCAGGAATACGGCGGCGCCGGACTCGATCTGATGAGCCGCTGCGTGATCATGGAAGAAGTCGCGCGCACCATCGCAATTCCGTTTCGCTATGCGCCGATCTTCGGGCCTGAAGTCCGCCCGGTGTTGTTTCATTGTAACGACGAACAGAAAAAACGTTTTTTGCAGCCGGTCATTGAGGGCAAAATAAAAGTTTGCTTCGCTCAGACCGAGCCTGACGCCGGCAGCGATCCTGCGGGCATGAAAACGCGCGCCGTCAAGGACGGGGATCACTACGTCATCAATGGCACCAAAAGATTTATCACCGCCGCAAAGAACGCCGATTACGCCCAGGTCATTGCGGTTACCGATCCCGTCAAGGGCGCGCGCGGCGGAGTGAGTTGTTTCATGGTCAGCATGAAGGCGCCGGGCGTGACGCTGGAAAGATTATGGCCGACGATGATGGGCGATACGCCCGGACAAATTCATTTCGAGAATGTTCGGGTGCCGGCGGCGGATATGATCGGCGGCGAGGGGCAAGGTTTTGCCATCGCGCAAAGGTGGATCGAAGAAGGACGCGTGCGCGGCCACGGCGCGCGGCCGGTGGGCATCGCATCACGCGCTCTCGACATGATGATCGAATATTCTAAAGTGCGCACGACGTTCGGTCAGCCGCTGGCCAATCGCCAGGCGATTCAGTTCATGATTGCCGACTCGGCGATGGAGCTGCACGCCTGCCGCCTGATGGTTTACGAGTGTGCCTGGCGCCACGACCGCGGCGAGGATATTCGCCATCTCTCTTACATGACCAAAATCCAATGCGCCGAGATGGCTAGCCGCGTGGTCGATCGCTCGATTCAAGTGCACGGCGGTTTGGGACTCATGCGCGAGCTGCCGTTGGAATGGTGGTACCGCCAGGTGCGCAGCCTGCGCATTACTGAGGGCACGCCGGAAGTGCTGCGCTGGCGCTTGGCGGAGCATATTATTCGCAATCATAAGTAGTGAAGATGGTTGAGGCTGGAGGATAGAACATTGCCAATGGCTATCCTCGATCTTCCATCGTCCATCCTCCATTGGTCGAATCCCGCACATGATTGAAATTGACAACACTGCTTCACTTCTCTCCGGCTACCGGGTCCTCGACTTGAGTTCGTCCATGGGGTCGTTTTGCGGCAAGGTGCTGCGCGATCTCGGCATGGAAGTCATCAAGATTGAGCCGCCGGGCGGCGACGCCGGTCGATCGGAGCCGCCATTCGCCCAAGGCCATGCTTATCCCGAGAACAGTTTGCGCTTTGCTTATCTCAATGCCGGCAAGAAGAGCATTAGCCTCGACATCGGCAAGGACAGCGGCCGCAAGATTTTTCTCGATCTGGTGGCGAAGTCCGACATCGTTCTCGAAACATTCGAACCCGGTGAGATGGCGGCGCGCGGTCTCGGCTATGCGGAGCTGCTCGAAAAGCAGGGCAAGTTGATTTTGGTTTCGCTCACAGGTTTCGGCCAGGACGGGCCGTACGCTCATTACAAGGCACCGGATATCGTCGGCAATGCCATGGGGGCGCTACTTTACATCAGCGGCGATCCGCAGATGACGCCGTGCAATCCGCCGGAAACCCAGGCGTACTACTATGCCAGCTTAATGGCGTGTTACGGCACGATGCTGGCGTTGTGGCAGCGCGAGATGCGCGGCATCGGCGCGTGGATCGATGGCTCGGTTCAAGCGAGCATGGCGCTGCACGAGCACGTGGCATTCAATTACGCAGCTGAAAAGCGCGTGATGAAGCGCGCCGGCAGCCAGCACCAGCACAACGCGCCGGCGAATCTGTTTCAGTGCAAGAACGGTTGGATCGCGCTGTTTGTCACACAAACTCACTGGCCGCTGTTGCTCAAAGTCTGGGATAATCACGAGCCGGAATTGGACGATCCCAAGTGGATCAACAGCAATCTGCGGCGCAAGGAAGCTGATTACATCAATGCACAGGTGACCTCTTTTACATCCCGTTACACCAAGGAAGATCTCGCCGAGCTCATGCAGAAAAACGGCATACCCGGCCTGCCGGTGAACTCGCCGTCCGATTTCATGAAGGACCCGCACATTCAAGCGCGCAATTTCTTCAGCGAGGTCACCCATCCGGTACTCGGCACTTTCGCTGCGCCAGGGAGCTTTTTCACGGTGGATGGCAAGCGCGCCGGACCTGCTCCCGCGCCGCTGGTTGGACAGCACAACTCGGAGATTCTTGGCGGCGAATTGGGTTTGAGCGCCGAGAAACTGGCAGCGCTCACGGCGGAGAAAATCATCTAACAATGGATAATTGAGAATGGAGAATGAAAGACGGATTAGGTTGACCTGAATAAGTTTATCGCAGCTGTCCGAAAATTATCAATTCTCCATTATCCATTTTCAATTAATCAAAAATGACTACCACTAACGAGATCCTGAAGGGCGTGCGCATATTGGCCTTCACCACCGGCTACGCCGGTCCTTATGCAGGCAGATTGCTGGCCAACTATGGCGCGGAGGTGATCAAGATAGAGTCGCGCAAAGGCGGGCTCGATACTTTCCGTCATTACGGCCAACACAAGGACATCGACGAAGCGCCGCGTTTCATCGAGTGCAATTTGGGCGTGCGTTCTTTGGCGATCAATCTGAAGAATCCCACCGGCGCCAGGCTAATCCGCGAACTCGCCGGAAAATCGCATGCGATCTTACAGAATTTTCGCCCTAGAGTATTGGATAAACTCGGTTTGGGAGATGAGGAATTGCGTAAAGTTAATCCTAAACTTGTCATTGTGAAGCTGCCGGGTTTTGGCAGCGAGGGGCCGAAGAGCAGCTACGGAACCTGGGGCTTCAATCTCACAGCCTTCTCTGGCATCACCTATCTTTGGAATCATCCTGAACAGGATCGGCCCATCGGCAGCCAGGGGGTTTACCCCGATCATTTGGGCTTTGTATTAGGCCCCACCATGATGATTGCCGCGCTGTTGCATAGCCGGCAGAGCGGCAAAGGCGTGACCATCGATCTGGCGCAGATCGAAGGGACCGCTGCGGTTTTGGGGACAACTTATCTGGAAACTTCGG
>DATLCH010000021.1:0-5625 GCA_035526465.1 Candidatus Limnocylindrales bacterium
AATTTGCTTCGGCAGGTTCGGTCGGCTGCTCCAAACAGCGGCCGTTCACGTCGAATAGCCAACCGTGATAACAGCAGCGCAAGCCGCCGTCTTCGATATAGCCCAGGTGCAGTGACGTGCCTCGGTGCGGGCAGCGCGCGCCGATGAGGCCCAATTGGCCTTTCTCGTCGCGAAACAGAACCAGATCTTCGCCAAGTAGTTTGCGGCGCACCGGTTTGCCTTGGAGTTCGGCGGTGAACCCGACCGGATGCCAATAGCGGCGCATCATCGTGCCGCACGGCGTTCCTGGTCCGACGCGGGTTAGATCGGCATTTTCTTGGGGCGTGAGTGCCATTTCGATGTCTCCTGCCTAATGCGAAATTCTAGAGCTGATTGGGAAATCGTTTTTACCACAAAGATCGCGAATTTCACGAAGGATTCGGATGAATAATCTTTTCCGAAACTTCGTGCTCTTCGTGTTCTCCTTGGAAATGCATGTGCAGGTACGAATCGGGGCGACGAATTGGCATGAGGCTTTCGTCATGCCGGCGCAAGCCTGCATCCAGGGGCGGGAGGGGATGGATACCGGCTTTCGCGGGTTTGAAAAATCAACGGAGCAACCATGTGGTGCAGGGAGGGCGGCAATTTTATACTTTGTAGAGGAGCGTAAGCTCATGGACACTTCGTGGTGAATTCATCTCGCAAACAATTTCAACTTATCAGCCGGTAAACGAATGTAAACTTGCTGTGCCGGCGCCGTGCTTTGGGTGGTCTTGAAGCGTAAAGCTTTGCCGTTTATTTTCACGTCGCACACCGTCAGCTCGCCGAGAAAAGTCGATGCCAATACTTCAGCGGCAAATTCGTTCTCCAAGCCGGTGGGGGTGGCGGACAACAGCAACTCTTCGGGACGAATGGCGACGCTGACATCGTGCAAGCCATTGCTGACGGCGCAGTTGAGCTTGCCTAAATCGGTGTCGACTTCACCGCGGCTGCCGATCACACCGTCTATGACATTCGTGGAACCGAGAAACTCGCATACTTCCCGACTCGCTGGCCGATCGTAAAGTTCGCGCGGCGGCGCGCACTGCAAGACTTTGCCCTTGCTCATCACCGCGACGCGGTCTGCCAGCGCCATCGCTTCGACCTGGTCGTGGGTAACGTAGAGCACCGCGATGCTGAATTTCCTCGCTAGATTTTTGATCTCATCGCGGACTTCTTCGCGCAGCCGCGCGTCAAGGTTGCTGAGCGGCTCGTCCATCAGCAGCACCTTCGGCTCGACGGCGAGCGCGCGTGCCAAAGCGACGCGCTGCTGCTGTCCGCCGCTCAAGAATGGCGCCGGACGGTGCGCGAGGCCGGCGAGCTGTACCAATTCTAACGCGTTCATCACGCGCTTTTTGATGTCGGCACGGGATAGTTTGTACGGTCCATTGCCGAGTGGGAAGGCGACATTGTCGAACACAGTCATATGCGGCCAGACCGCATAGGACTGGAAAACCATGCCGATCCCGCGCCCTTCTGGTGCCACGAAGAAGTTGCGTTCGGCGGAGCTGACCAAAACATTGCTGATGGCGATCTCGCCGCCGTCAGGTCGTTCCAAGCCGGCGACGCAGCGCAAAAGCGTTGTTTTGCCCGACCCGCTGAGCCCCAACAGCACGAAGAATTCCTGTGCGCCGACCTCGACGCTGACACCGTCAACGGCATGCACGGCATCCCTGCCGGATTTGTAAATCTTACAAAGATTTCTTATCGAAATCATGATTTTCTTGGATCGATCGGTCGTCGTGGCCACGCTGCGCGCGAAATTCAAGCGCAGTTTTTATCACTCTGCCGGGGATTTGCAACTCGACCTGCGCAGACTTTGCGGCGCTTAATCGGCGGAATAGTGCAGGCGCCAATAGTAGTTCGCCCAGCCGATATACTCGTGGATGGTGGCGAACATTTTCGGCGCGACACTTTCATTGGGAAAGAAATCAAAAGGCGATAACTCAAAGCTGCCGATGGAAAAGTCCCCAGGGGCGGGAATTGGGTCGGGCACTCGCGCGCTGAACACCAGCATGCTGCGCGGCATATGCATGGCCGAGGTGACCAGAAGATAGCGCTTCCAGCCGCGTTTCTTCAGAATCTTCTGGCTCTCTAGAGCATTCTCGAAAGTGTCGCGGGATTTCTCTTCGCCGATGACATCATGTTTGGGCACGCCCCACTTGATGAGAAAATCGCGCGCGATCCGGTTCTCGTCCATTGCTGGAGTGAATGGATTGACATGGCCGCCGGAAATGATGATCGGCTTGGGCTGGATGCGATATAACCGCCAGGCTTCGTCGAGACGGCGAAACATATGCTCGTCAACGGAAGGAAATGGGATCAAGCCGCTTGCTTGCATGCTGCCGCTCGTGAGTACGACGATGGCATCGTATGGACCGGCTTTGCGCGGATCGAGCAGCGGTGAATAGCGCGACTCGAGTTGATAGCGCAGCGCGTAATTGGCCGGGCCGCAGTGAAGGCCCAAGATAAGCAGAAAAGTTAAAAACAGCAGCTTGCGCGCCCACCGACGTTGCCAGAAGATCAACACGGTGAGCAGCAACAGCAGCCACGGTGTTGGCGGCAGCAAAAGCGCTTTAAGGAACTGCTTGAGAATGAACATGGCAGAAGCGATTGTCAGTCGTCAACGATCACTCAACAGTTTTGGATGGCGAGCGATGCGAGGTAGTAACCGAGAACCGACGACCGATCACTTCCGATCACTCCGCATCCGGCTGTTTTTCCGGCGCGGCATCGGCGAAGGCGGGAAGCGCATTGCAGTTGTTTTCAATCTCTAAAATCGTTGGATACTTCGACAGGTCGCAGCCGTAGCGCCGCGCGTTGCCGAGCTGCGGGATGAGGCAAATATCCGCCAGCGTGGCGCTGTCGCCGAAGCAAAACCTGCCGCGCTTCGGTTGGGCGATGATCATCTCTTGAAGCGCGGACAGGCCGAGATCGATCCAGTGCTGCGCCCATTTGTTGATCTGTTCGTCGGTCTGATTGTAGTTCGCCTTGACGTATTGGAGCACGCGGAGATTCTGGATCGGGTGTATCTCGCAAGCCACGACCATGGCCATGCTGCGCACCAGCGCTTTATCGGCCGGGTCTTTGGGCAGCAGCGGTGGATTGGGATGAGTTTCTTCGAGATATTCAATAATCGCCAACGACTGCGTGAGAATCCTGCCGTTATCTTCGAGCGCCGGCACCAAGGCTTGCGGATTGATCGTTTTGTAGGCCTGCATCAGTTGCTCTCCGCCGCCGCGGCGCAGGTGAACCGGCGCTTGTGCGCAGCTTAATCCCTTGAAATTGAGCGCGATGCGCACTCGATACGAAGCGGAGCTGCGGAAAAAGGTATAGAGCTTCATTGGCAATCCTCGAAGTGGAGTGGTGGAGTATTCAAACATTGAGTGATGGAAGTCCGGACCCAATACTCCATCACTCTACTTTACATAGAAGAGTTTATTGAAAGATCTTTCTGTATTCTTTACGTTTCTCGGCCATGGTGGCGGCATCGGGTTCGTCCATCGGCACGACTTGGATTTTTTCGGCATCCGCCAACGCCGGGTAAATGCCTTTGCGGGTCATGAATTCACCGGACTTAGCCATGATCTTCAGACTGTCATCGCTGTAAAAATAATCTAGAAACGCTTTCGCCGCGTTGGGATGCGCCGCTTTGTTACTGAGCGCGATCGCATGATTGTGGCCGAGCATTTTTTCCTGGCGCACGTAATCCAAAGGCGCGCCCTTTTGACCAAAATTGACGACATATTTGAGATAGCTGATGGCGATTGGCGTTTCACCGCTGGTGACTCTTTCAGCGGCGGGCAATACTCCCTCCACGATGACCGGTTTCGTCGCGCCAAGGTCGCGCAGGTATTTGTCGGCGCGGTCTTTGCCCATGAGTTTGTATAGGCTCATGGGCCACATGACGGCGACCGCGCCGCGGCTCGGGTCGGGGAACGCCAGTTTGCCGCTGAATTCGGGTTTTAAAAGATCTTCCAGCGACTTCGGCGCCTTGTCGGGACTGATCATGCTCTTGTTATAAATGATGCCGACGATGGACGTTCGATAGCTTGGCCCCAACTGAGGATGAACGAACTCGGCGGGGAAGTTTTTCGCCAATGGGGAATCGTATTTGGCCAACGCTCCCTCCGTCAGCAAGATTTCCATCGGCCCGGCGTTATTCAAAACCAGATCGTAGGCAACTTTGTTGGCTTTGCGCTCGGTGGATGCACGTTCGAGCACCGTGGCGCCGGCCGCGCGCCAGTATTCGACGGTGATGCCGGTCTTTTTCTCGAAAGACTTTTGAATGCCCTCGAAAATGTCGGTCTCCATCGAGCCGTAGATGACCACCTTGCCTTCCTTTTTCCCCTGAGCGATCAGTTTGGCGTCCTGGGCGACAGCCAGGGTGGCGAGCAATAGACAAACAAGTATTAGTAGTGCCTTCATGTGGCTCTCACAGGTTGATCAGAAAAGGATGAAGGCGGAAGGATGAGCGATGAAGTTCGATGTGAAAAACCACCACTCTGCAACCCTTCATCCTTCTGCCTTCATCCTCAGTTTCTTACGCCGCCAATTCCACTGAGGTGACAAATGGCAGGCCGCTGACGACTTCGCGCGCGCCACTGTCGTCGACGAACAGGAGCGTGCCGTCCGATGTTCCTGCCACCATGCCGTGGCCGTCCGGTGTCGGGCACAGGTGCATGACGCCGCCGTTCAAATTGTCTATCACGGTTTCCCAGCTCTTCCCTTTGTCGCTGCTGCGTAGAATGGCCGACATCGCGCCGCCTTCGCGCAGCCACAGGTTAGGCCGGCCGCGCGCGGCACCGACGTAGAGGACACCGTTATTATCTTCTGCCACCGAGATGCCGTAGTCATGATTTTTCGGCGAGATGTTTTCCCAGTGGCCGGCGCGGTCGGCACTGCGGAAGCAGGAGTCGCCGCAGGCGAGAAACACCATGCCCCTGTGTTGCTCGGACGCGAGGATTTCATGGATATCCATGTCGGTGAGCCCTTCGTTGCAGGGCTCCCAACCGCGGCCGCCATCGTCGCTCAAGACCATGCCGCCGACCTCGATGCCGGCGTAAAGGCGATTTGTATTTTCCGGGTCATAGGCGAGATAGCGTGTACGCGATTGCAGCTCTGGGCTCGGCGGAAAATTCGCGCCGGCGCTGTGCAACCGCACGCCTTCCAACTCTTCCCAGCCGCCGTTCTTGCTGCGGTACACGGCGGAGGGGATCGTGCCAACCATCACGCCGCCGTTCAATGCCAAGGCCGAGTAGAGAAACATCTTTGGCACCTGCGGATCGGAGCGCTGCCAGTGGGCGCCGGCGTCTGTGGTGAAAAAAAGACCCGAGTGCTCGGTGCCGGCATAGAGTGTATTGGGATTTTGCGGATCGACAGTCATGCAGGTCAGTGTCCAATAAGAAAGATCGCGCTTGGTTTGGGTAAACTGTTTGCCGTGCTGCTCGAAACGGTACCAGCCGGAAAATGTTGCGACGTGCAACGCCTTTTTGCCGTTCGTGCCGCTCATGATAAGTCTCCTTCGAAAAATCCGAGTAAATTTTGCCTTAGTATTAACCCGATAAAGAGTGGATTCGCAAATGGTGAGAGTTGACGGGCGAGCGT
>DATLCH010000074.1:0-3267 GCA_035526465.1 Candidatus Limnocylindrales bacterium
GACGCAGCGGGGATCGAATACGCCGTGCTCTATCCCACTGTCGCCGGCGTCGGCGGGCAAAATTTCGGGCGCATTGAGGACGCCGAGTTGGAACTTGCGTGCGTGCGAGCCTACAACGATTGGCTGCTCGAAGAGTGGAGCAGCTTCAGCCCACGTTTCGTGCCGCAGTGTCTTGTGCCGCTTTCTCCGATCGACTCGACGGTCAATGAAATCCGCCGCTGCGTTGCCAGGGGCCACCGCGGCGTGATCTATCCGTCGATTCCAATGGAGCTGCGCGATCTGCCGCATATCAATGACGCGCTCTACGATCCGCTATGGGCGGTTTGCCAGGAACTGGCCGTGCCGATCTGTTTCCATGCCGGTGCTTCGGCGAAGATTCAAATCCCCGCCTACGAAGGCTATGCACCGGCGACGGCGACGGCAATTCAGGCGATTACCGGCCCAGCGAGCTCGGTGTCTGTTTTGGTCAATCTGCTGATTTCGAAAATTCTGATGCGCTTTCCCAAGCTGCAAATCGTGCTCGCAGGGAGCGGTCTCGGCTGGGGTGCTTATTTACTGGAGTACACCGACTTTCAAGCTACCGGCGACCAGCTGCCGCAAAACGGCTATGATCTCATGCCGTCGGAACTCTTTAGGCGACAATGCTACTTGGTCGGTTGGTACGATCGCGCCAGCTTGCGTGTGCGCGATTACATCGGCACGGAGAATATTCTTTGGTCGAGCCAATTCCCGCAAGCGACATCGAGCTGGCCGAATACCCAAGCGGCGCTAAAGAAAAGTTTTGATGGTGTAAGCGAAGACGATAAAAACAAAATACTTTGGCACAATGCGGCCAAGCTTTATAAGATCGAAAGCAAGCGTTAGGGACTGTTTTTTCCGTTCGGCGAGGAACCGGAACCGAGATCGAGTGAATTGCGCCATCGACATTCTCAATATTCAGCTCTACTGATTCAAATCAAAACGTAGGAGACAAATTATGGCAGACACCCCATTAACAGCAGAGCAAGAAGTTAACGAGCGAGTTGCCTATATCTCGCCTTATGAGCAATGGAAAAAGTCCGAGGGCTTGCAGACCTATCGGGGCCTGGCGATCAAAAATCTTTACGATCTCGAGTTGTCGCCGTGGAAATCGAGCGGCGATGGCTTGGCGGCGTTTCTCAATCTCGAGGGCACCGGTGGCTTCAACGATTCTTATGTCGCGGAAATTCCCCCCGGTAAATCACTCAAGGCGCATCGTCACTTATTCGAAGAGACCATCTACATTCTCAAAGGCCAGGGCGCGACCTCGGTGTGGATCGATCCCAGTCGCAAAGAGACCTTCGAGTGGCAGGAGGGCAGCTATTTCTCGATACCGATGAATGCCTGGCATGAACATCACAACGCGTCGGGCTTGGATTCGGCGCGTTACATTGCCATGACCAGCGCGCCCCGGGTAATCGATACGTTCAATAACTATGAGTTTGTTTTTGAAAATCCATTTGTCTTCAAGGACCGTTACAATTCGGAGGAGGGTTATTTCAAGCAGGCGGCGCCGGCGCAGCAGTGGGCGACCAACTTTGTCGCCGACGTGCGCGTGTGCGAGACTTACTCCGGCGGGTTCGACCGCGGCGGCGGCGCCAAGAGCACGGTGTTTCGCATGGTCAAGCAGACGGTGAAATCTCATGTCTCGCATTGGGGCGTCGGTGCTTACAAGAAAGCCCACCGCCATGGGCCAGGCATTCATGTTTTGATTATCCGCGGCACCGGATATTCGATCCTATGGCAGGAGGGTAAAGCGATGGAGCGCGTCGAGTGGGGTCCCGGCAGTGTATTCGTGCCGCCGGAAATGTGGTTTCACCAGCACTTCAACGGCAGCGCGGAGCCGGTGTTTTTTCTTGCCATCGGGTGGGGCAGTGACAAACCCAAAGCCGGGGGCAAAGCCTACGTCTACAAGAGCGTCAAAGAAGGCGGCGATCAGATCGAGTACGAAGACGAAGATCCCAAGATTCACGCGGAATTTGAAAGCGCCATGAAAAAAGCCGGCGCGCGCTGCAAGATGGAATATCACCCGCATTGCACGATGAAGTAATATTCGCCGCGGCTTCAACGATGGACAATGGAGGATGGCAATGAAGAAATTGCCGGCAACACTCTTGGTGTTTCTGCTGGGAACAATTTTCACCACATCCCCTGCATTCGGCGCGTCAATCGAGGCGCTCTATGGCGAGATCAACAAGCTGCCGGCCGCGCAGCGGCAAAAGCGGCTGGAGGACGGCGCGCGCAAGGAAGGCGCGTTCAAATTCTACGGCATTTCCAATGCCGCGCTGCTGGGCGCTTACACTGCTGGCTTCATGAAGCGCTATCCGTTTATCAAAGCGGAGTTCTGGCGCGGCAGCGGCAACAAACTGGTGTTTCGCACGTTGACGGAACACCGTGCCGGTCAGCTCGATACCGACGCGGTGCTGGTCGGCACCGAAAACGTCATGACGCTCAAGCGTTCCGGCATTTGGACGCGCTATCATTCGCCGGAGTCTGCGAATTTCGGCAAAGAGTATACGGACAAGGACGGCTATTGGCACGCCGATAGTTTGGGCGTATCGACCCTGGGCTACAACACAAAGCTAGTCAAGAAAGAGGAGGCACCGAGAGGCTACGACGATTTATTCGATGCCAAGTGGAGGGCCGCGCTCTCCATCGACATGGAACCCGAGCGCGCCTTGATGAGTTGGTTGACCGCCTGGGGTGAGCAGAAAACGCGTGCGTTTGTCGAGGGATTGATCAAACATGGCGCCACCGTGCGGCGCGGTCACACGTTGCAGGCGCAGCTATTATGCGCCGGTGAATTCAAAGTCGCGGTGGAGATATATCCCGATGGGTTGTTGCGCATGAAGCAGGGGGGATGTCCCGCGGCGCTGGTCTTTCCCAATCCGACGCCGGCGCATATCAGCGGCGCCATTGGCATTTACGTCAATACGAAAAATCCTCATGCCGCCGCACTGTTTGTCGACTTCATGAAATCAGCGGAAGGCGCCAAGATTCTCGCCGCGACCGGCAGAATCTCCGGACGCAAAGGCGTCAAGTCCCTCTACGACGAGCTCAACAATCTGGAAGAGCGCGGCGTCCCGTTATTGATCGTCGGACCCGAACAATCCGAGTTGGTTGCCAAACCGATGGAACGAATCATGAAAGATATTTTGGTGCCTTAGGTACGGGAGCCGAGGATGAGCCGCAAACAACGCACAAACTGTGATGCCGTGTCGATTTGTTTAATTGCTTAAGAATATCTGG
>DATLCH010000075.1:0-6029 GCA_035526465.1 Candidatus Limnocylindrales bacterium
GCGGCAAGATCGGACTCTCGCTCCTCCCCAGCTCAAATCCGAGGCGGCTTAGCCCGAGTTTCAATTGCTGGCACTGGAGCCGGAGCGCGGCGCGCCGCTGTGGTTCACTCTGCACCAGATCGAGGGCGGCCAGCGCCATCGCCATGACTGCTGGCGGCAGCGACGTCGTGAAGATGAAACTGCGGCAGCGGTTGATCAACAGATCGCATAATGCGCGGCTGCCGGCGACGTAAGCGCCAAAGCCGCCGAGAGCTTTGCCGAGGGTGCCCATCTGCACCGCAATTCGCGAGGACAAGCCGAGTTTGGCGACCACACCGGCGCCGTTAGATCCGCATACTCCGGTTCCATGGGCTTCGTCGACCATGACCATGGCATGGTATTTTTCGGCGAGCTCGACAATCTCGAGGAGCGGCGCTTCGTCACCGTCCATGCTAAAAATCGTCTCGGTCACAATCAATCGGCGCCGCGCGGCGGCTGCCTGCTTTAAAGCCGCTTCGAGCTCGTCGAGATCCGTATGGGCGTAAACAACGGTCTTTGCTTTCGATAGCCGGCAGCCATCGATGATGCTCGCGTGATTGAGCGCATCGCTGACGATGACGTCCCCGGCGCCGGTCAAAGTGGAAAGAATGCCGATGTTGGCCTGAAATCCGGAGTTGAACACCAAAGCTGCTTCAGTGCTTTTGAATCTGGCAAGCTTCGCCTCTAATTCCTCGTGCAAAGTCATATTACCGGAGATCAAGCGCGACGCGGCGGAACC
This sequence comes from Candidatus Limnocylindrales bacterium, assembly GCA_035526465.1. GTDB lineage: Bacteria > Desulfobacterota > Binatia > UBA9968 > UBA9968 > DP-20. The sequence goes on from DATLCH010000075.1 coordinate 758, forward strand.
GCAGCCGTAGCGGTCGATGGCTTGCTTAGCGGCGGCACACAGTAACGGGTGATTGGCCAAACCTAAATAATTGTTGGACGAGAAATTGATGACTTCCCGGCCGTTGAGCAAAAGAGTTGGCCCCTGCTCGCCGTCGACGCAACGCAATGACCGATAGAGTCCCTGCTCGCTCAAATCGTCGAGCTCTTTCTGCAAAAAATCCGTGTTCATGAACGGGTTACAATCTAACCGGTCGCGGCGAGCTTGTCGAAGGGTCCAATTCTACATGTATTAGACCTCTCCAACCCCGGGCGTCGCGATTTACCGAAAACGAATTTTTGCTCGGTTAAAATCGGCTAGAGCTAGCCATTAGGTATAAAACAAGAATCGATGTGCTCGAATGACTCTGGCCAGAGCGGTTCGACTCGCTACTCGGCTTTTAGACCGCGCAGTTTCCGCCCAACCAACTTCATCTCCGCGGCAAATCTTCGATATTCATCTTCCTGGGCGGAGCGGTCGCGCTGGCGGTAAATCGCTGAAGGATGAATAGTAATAAATACCAGAGGCAGATTTTCAGCCGTGAGAAACTTGCCTCGTTCCTTGAGAATCGGCACCGGCCGTCCGAGAACAGATTGTGCCGCAGTTGAACCCATGCAGACCACCAACTTCGGTTCAAGCGCGCCGATCTCCGCCTCAAGCCACGGACGGCACGCCATTATTTGGCGCACCGCGGGCTTTTGATGCAGCCGCCGTTTACCACGCCAAATCCACTTGAAGTGTTTGACCGCATTGGTCACGTAAACTTCGTCGCGCTCGATCTGCGCTTCTTCGAGCGCACGGTCGAGCAAACGACCGGCAGGTCCGACGAAGGGATGACCCTGCCGGTCTTCCTGATCTCCCGGCTGTTCGCCGACAAATACGACGCTCGCCCGTGCGGGGCCTTCGCCAAAAACTGTCTGAGTGGCATCTTTATAAAGGTCGCAGCCTTGGCAATGCTCGGCGGCCTTGCGCAGCGATGGCACGGTGCGCTTCGCTGGTAGGAAAGCCCGTGCCGTTATTGCTTCGAATTTATTTTTGTCATCCGCCACATTACAAAGTTAGCACTTAGACTGCGCAGCGCTAACCCGTTAATTCAGGTTGATTCACAGACGACGCGCGGTTTCAAAAGCTACCCCGCTCTGAAATCGTTGGCTTGCTAGTTGGCAGCCGCCTGTTTAAAGTCGGCACACCGAGCCGAATTGTCATTTACCCATGGCCAAAGCTAAGTCAGTTTATGCCTGTCAAAATTGCGGCTACCAGTCGTCCAAGTGGCTCGGCAAATGTCCCGATTGTAGCCAATGGAATACCTTTGCCGAGGAGCACTTCGAGAAAGCCACCTCTACCCGTAGCGAGTTGAGCCTCGGCACCAAAGAAGAGCCAACCTCGATCGGTGATATCAACACTGCAGAAGAGGGCCGAGTGCAGTCGGGCATTGGCGAGTTCGACCGTGTGCTCGGCGGCGGTCTGGTGCCCGGCTCGGTAATTCTTATCGGTGGCGACCCGGGCATCGGCAAATCCACACTCCTGCTGCAGGCCTTTGCCGCAATCAGTCAGAAGGGGCTCACCTGCCTCTATGTTTCTGGCGAAGAATCCCAGCGGCAAATCAAGATGCGCGCCGAACGGCTCGCTGTCGATGCGCCGAACCTGCTGGTGCTCAGCGAAACATCGCTGGAACGCATTATCGAGCATGTCAAGAAAATCAAACCCGGCCTTTTGGTGATCGACTCGGTCCAGACAATCTTCTCGTCAGCGATTCCCTCGGCACCGGGGAGCATCGCTCAGGTGCGCGAAGCTTCAGGCTCGATTATCGTCCTCGCTAAGAAAACCGGCTTAACGACATTTTTAATCGGCCACGTCACCAAAGACGGCGCCATTGCCGGCCCGCGTTTGCTCGAACATATGGTCGATACCGTGCTCTACTTCGAAGGTGAGCGCGGCCATAGCTTTCGAATTCTCCGGGCCGTCAAAAACCGCTTCGGTTCGACCAACGAGATCGGGGTGTTCGAGATGAAAGAAGTTGGCCTCACCGAAGTCGCCAAACCGTCGGAAATTTTCCTTATGGAACGGCCGCTGCAAGTGCCCGGTTCGGCCGTGGTTTGCAGCATCGAAGGCACTCGGCCGATTCTGCTCGAGTTGCAGGCGCTGGTGAGCCGGTCGTTTCTCGCCGTGCCGCGGCGCACGACCATCGGCGTTGACCACAACCGTGTAGCGCTTTTGGTCGCCGTTTTGGAGAAAAAGATGGGCGCCAAACTGTTTGATCAAGATATTTTTGTCAATGTCGCCGGCGGCGTTCATGTTGACGAGCCGGCGGTCGATCTGGGCGTCATTGCCGCTATCGCCTCGAGCAGCCGCGAAGCCGCCCTCGATCCTAAGAGCGTTTTTTTCGGCGAGGTTGGCCTCGCCGGAGAAGTTCGCGGCATTTCCCAGGCAGAAACCCGAGTCAAAGAAGCCGGCAAGCTCGGCTTCGAGCGTTGCATTCTGCCGGCGAGTAATGTCGCGCAGCTGAAACATATCAAAAATCCCCGGCTCGCCGCCGTCAGCTCGCTGCAGGAGTGCTGGAAGCTGCTCTTCTGAACAGCATCGCATGCTTCATCACCCGAGCTAAAAAGTCCCTCGCGTTGCTCTTGAAACCGATTACACTGTCCGTTATCAATATCATTCCGCATTACTCCTCGTGCCGGAGTGGTGGAATGGCAGACGCGCCGGACTCAAAATCCGGTAGGGGCAACCCTGTGCGAGTTCAAGTCTCGCCTCCGGCACCAAACTCCTCGTCCAGATTCTCCGACCCATACGTATGATTGCGGACGCCTCTTAGCCGCCAAAGACTTGCCACCTGCCTCGAAGACGACCGACTTTGGACAGCTGCGCCGCGGACAAACAACAATTTTGCTCAGCTTGCCGTCGATTGCCGCAGTTTTAAAGAATTGAATCCGATTTTGCCGGGGTCGCTAAATGGCATGTCAATTGCCTAATTGCAGCGCGACAAGAATCTGGAGGTCCGTCGTGAGAAATGGCTGCGCAAGCGAAATGCCCGTAAGGGGAACTGCGTCACACGGCGAAAGCCAAGATCTCGCCACCGCTTTGAGAACGATTGGCCAGGAACTAGCCGACCTTCTCCCTTTGATCCTAAAAATCGAAGTCAAACAAGATCTATTCATAGTCACCGGCAAAGGTCTCCCGGAACCAACCCGAGCCGAAGGCGGCGCACGAAAAATTCTAAAAATCGTTTGGAACTCACTAGTTCGCCATGATGCTGCGAACGATATTGTCGATTGGCAATTGATGTCGGTGCCGTTTGCGCGCACGTATTCGCAAGCTGATTTACGGCGCTCTGACAACCACCGTTTGGACGGGAGATTGGGTACCGGCGGCCTGCCGGATATCTACAGCCTTGGCGAGCGCCTGAGAATCGTCGGCAGGATTGTGCAGGCTAAAGGCGGCGACCTCGTCCAACTCACTAAGACGTTGAACAGCGTGGCTTTCGAATATCGTCAGCCCGATGGCGCTGTTCACTCGGAGGAATACAGCGCCGAGGAGTTGTTTCGGCTTCAGCGAGAATATTACGCTGACCGTGAAAGCGACCGCGGATTTTCGACCGCTTCATAGAATTATTTCTCCGATCAGCCGCTATCCAGCGTAGTCTGCGAATAGACCACGAATTTTCGCGCGCTGCTCTCAACCACCTGCTCAGCTTCGAATACAGCCACGCTACTGAAACCTGCCCGTCCGCTGCCGTGCAATCGCGTGATACCGTCGATCGCTCCCCGCGGCAGCAAAAAATTAGAAACCAACATTGCGACCGGGCAATCACCGCGACGGAGCGAACGGCAACAAAGCTTACCAATCGAAATCTTCGCGCAGGCAGCAGATTCTTATCTTCTCCGCAGTTGCTCAGTACGCCACAGCTTCTCGACTTTGGCTCACTGCACGCCCGTTCAATCCGAATCGCCGCCGAGAAATACTGCCGATAAATTCTTCGATCCTTCGCGCAGTGCATTATCAGCCTTGATTGATCCTTCGCATTAAATGTGATTTTTGTTTTGCTTACACATAATAGCGACGCGCAATTGAAACAGTGCGCCACGCGAACTTAGCGGGAGGAACGACTCATGGCCAAGAGTGGCTACAAAATAATCGATAGCGACATGCATATTATGGAACCGCCGGATTTATGGGAGCGCTATATCGACCGGAAGTTCAAGGACCGCGCTCCGCGCGGGGTTGTCAGTCACAACGTCCGCGACCTACGCATGGTTTATCCCGATGGTAGAGATTGGGCGCGTCAATCGGCACGCGAAAGCGACGTTGCTAGTGGCCGCAATTTCGAGAAGAATCAAAGCACTTACCACAACGACGCCGAGCGGGGCTGGACGTCCGAGGTCCAGCTCGAAGCGATGGACGTCGAAGGCATCGATATCGCGGTGTTGTATCCAACGCGCGGCTTGCGCGCCTTGGTAGTCGACGATATGGAGGCGCCCTTCGCCGCTGCGATGGCGCGCGCCTATAATGATTGGTTGTACGATTTCTGCAAGAAAGACCCGGCGCGTTTAATCGGTGCGGCGATGATCTCGCCTTATGACATCAACGATGCCGTCGCTGAGGCGCGGCGCTGTGCCGAACAGTTGGGCTTTCGCGCGATTTTTTTGCGCGCGGTACCACTCGTCGACCATCAATGGGAAGACGATTACTACGATCCGCTGTGGGATGCCCTTGAAGCCCTGAATCTTTCCGTCGGCCTCCATGAATCAACCGGAACCGGCAAGAAGCAGGTCGGTCGGCGCCTCGAGCCCAATCTGATGCTGCGCCGGGTTTACGCTCAACCGTTCGAGCAGATGATGGCTCTTGGCAATTTCTGCGCCGGCGGCGTGCTGGCGCGCCATCCGAAATTGCGTGTGGCATTTTTGGAGGCCAATTGCAGCTGGTTACCCTGGCTGCTGTGGCGATTGGATGAAACCTACGAGCTCGAAGGCGACGTCTGGGCGCCCTCTCTTAAAATGAAACCCAGCGAGTACTTTAAGCGGCAATGCGTGGTATCAATCGAACCCGGCGAGATTACCGCCACCAACTTGGTCGACCAGTTTGGCAGCGGTCGGTTAGTGTTTTCGACGGATTACCCGCACGGTGATTCCAAATACCCCGAGGCGGTAAATCACTTTCTCAAGCTGCCGATCTCCGACGAACATAAACGTAAAATTCTCTGGGACAATTGCGCAGCGTATTACGCAATGTGATTGGCGTGATGAATCGGCGTGGG
>DATLCH010000055.1:0-6634 GCA_035526465.1 Candidatus Limnocylindrales bacterium
CGACGCTCTGGGCTAATGTCCAGAAAGGCACAGTGCCCTTCTACTATATGGGGCGTGGTTCGATTCAAGATCCCAGCGCAGCACTGCATCAATATTTCCACAGCGGAGAAACGCCGCGCATCGGCTACGTCAATCCAAAAGTGGATGAGCTGCTCGATAAGGAACAACAAGAGTTCGACCCGAAAAAACGCCGGCAGTACTTATCACAAGCAATGAGCTTGATCACTGAGGACGCGCCGGCTTGCTTCATGTGGCGCCATAAGCTGCTATGGGGATTGCACAACCGTGTCGACTACAAGCCGCTGCCCGATTCACGCATCTACGCCATCGATATGGCGGTTAAGAAATAACGCTGGAACTCTGTTTCAGCTTAGTTTCGCAATCCAAGGCAGCTCGGTTATGAGCTGCTCACCGTAACAAGTCATCAAGGTTCGACGCGAGCTTGGTTTTTCAAATGTTTGAACTTTGAACGATTATGGTCAGCTACCTGTTCCGCCGCCTCGCCGGCACCCTCCCGGTTCTAGTGCTAATCAGCCTTTTGGTATTTCTGCTGATTCATGCTGCGCCCGGCGACCCGACTCTCATGCTCCTCGGTGAAGAAACTAACGCCGCAGAAGTCGCTAAGGCCAAAGCGCGTTGGGGGCTCGATCAACCGCTTTACGTGCAGTACTGGAAATTCTTACAAAGCATTGCCGCCGGCGACTTCGGCAAGTCGTTCAAATATGCCGAGCCGGTTACGAGCGTGATACGTAGCCGACTGCCCGCGACCATCGAGCTGGCGATTTTTGCCATCGTCATCGCCACCCTACTGGCCATCCCGCTTGGGGTATGGGCCGGTGCCCGCCCCAACTCATGGATCGATAATCTCGGCACAACGTGCGGCCTCTTCGGTATCAGCATGCCAAGCTTTTGGCTGGCGATCATGTTGATCCTGCTACTCGCCGGCGTGCTGAACATCTTACCCACTTCGGGACGAAGCACCTACGGCGTGGCCGGGCCGGAGCAGACGGGCTTTTACATTCTCGATAGCCTAATGCAGAAAAATTGGCCCGCGGTTTGGGATGCGCTAACGCATTTGTTCCTGCCAGCCCTCGCCCTCGGCGTCAATATGCTCGGCATTCTCATGCGCGTCACCCGGTCGTCGATCTTGGAGGTCATGAACGAAGATTACGTACGGACGGCACGCGCCAAAGGCTTGCGCGAAAAAAAAATCGTTTGGCGCCACGTCAGCAGCAATGCTCTGATTCCCGTGATCACCGTTGTCGGCTTGGAGCTCGGCACACTGCTTAGCGGGTCGATTATTGTCGAAACGGTTTTTTCCTGGCCGGGAGGCGGCAGTTTGTTGATCACCGCGCTCAACGCCCGCGATTATCCGCTAGTCACCGGGCTGGTGTTGACGTATACCACGGCTTTCGTCGCGATTAACTTAATCATCGATGGCCTTTATGCAGTCGTTGACCCTCGAATCCGTTACTGAAAAGAACCCCGGCGCGTTGGTTCGCCTGCTGCCGCGGCTGCATGCCAAGGCGTTCACTGGCGGGCTGATAGTGCTGACGTTCATTTTGGTCGGCATCTTCGGCCCGTACGTCGCGCCGCATGATCCTAACAAACAAGAACTGACGGCGATGATGCGAGCACCCGAGGGCATCGGCTCGAGTCATGTCCTCGGCACCGACAATCTCGGCCGAGACATTTTCAGCCGAGTGATTCATGGTTCGCGAGTATCACTCCTGATCGCCTTCGCTGTCGTATTTATATCCGGCCTGATTGGCATAACGCTCGGGGCTGTCTCCGGCTATTTCGGCGGCAAGGTTGATTTTGCCATTCAAAAATTGGTCGAAGTCATTTGGGCGTTTCCACCATTATTGCTCGGCATCACGATCGTCGCGTTTCTCGGCCAGGGACTTTTCAATCTGATTCTTGCGCTCGTGGCGCAACGCTGGATTCCGTACTGCCGCGTCGTGCGCGGCCAAGCGCTATCTCTGCGCTCTCGCGATTTTGTCGTCGCGGCGCGGTCTTTAGGTTCCGGTCACGGCAAAATCATTGTGCGTCACATTATGCCCAATCTGATCCAAACCTCATTGGTGATCGGCACGTTTGCGATGGCGTCGTCGATCATTGCTGAAGCCAGCCTGAGTTTTCTCGGCGTTGGCGTGCCGCCGCATATCCCCACCTGGGGCACGATGCTCGCCGACGCGCGTATATATATCAGCACCGCTTGGTGGCTGCCGCTGTTCCCCGGGCTGTGCATCTTCATCACCGTGCTCGGCATAAATCTGCTCGGCGATGCTTTGCGCGACATTCTCGATCCGAGACTCAAACGAACGGGATTGGGGGTGTGACAACAACATCAGAGTGACGGAATATTGGCTAATGGAGAGTTGAGATTCGAGCCCGTTACTCCACTGCTCGATTAGTTCGTCGCTTCAACGATACTCGCATTGATTCCCCTATCGTCTCGTGTAAATTGTTGCAGATGCGCCGCACCAAGATTGTCTGCACCATTGGTCCTGCCAGTTCGTCCGAGAAGATGATCGAAGGTTTGATCCGCGCCGGCATGAACGTCGCGCGACTGAACTTCAGCCACGGCGACTACGCCTCGCATCGTCGAGTCATTCGAACCATCCGTAAACTTGAGCGCAAGCTCGGCATGCCCGTCGCTATCCTGCAGGATCTGCCAGGACCGAAGATCCGCATCGGCGCCATGGCCGGCGATCGTGTGCGGCTGCAAACCCGCGGTCGACTGGTACTGACCACTCGTAAAGTGCTCGGCAGCGAATTGGTGGTTCCGGTCAATTTTCCGGGCTTGACGCATGCGGTCAAAAAAGGCGATCCAATCCTGCTTGGCGACGGTGAAATCGAACTCGAAGCACTGCAAGTGGGCAAGCAGGAAGTGCGCTGCCGCATTATTGTCGGCGGCATCTTGGGGTCGCACAAAGGCATCCACTTTCCGCGCAGCTCGCTCAACATTCGCGCACTGACTGCAGAAGACAAAAAAGATTTGGCATTCGGCATCGAGAACAAAGTCGACATGGTGGCGCTATCGTTTGTGCGTAATAGCCAGGATATTCTCTATGCGCGCCGCGAAATGCACAAACTCAGCGCCAATATCCCACTCATTGCCAAGATCGAAAAACACGAAGCCTTGGACAATCTCGACAGTATTTTACAGAACGTCGACGGCATCATGGTCGCGCGCGGAGATTTAGGACTAGAGATCGCACAGCAACGCATTCCCGCCATGCAAAAACGCATGATTCGCGAAGCGAATCATCTTGGTAAACCGGTTATTACCGCGACTCAGATGCTCCGTTCGATGGTGTGGAATCCCCGTCCGACGCGGGCGGAAGTTGCCGACATTGCTAACGCCATTCTTGACGGTACCGACGCGCTGATGTTATCGGAGGAAACCGCCGCCGGCGATTACCCGCTGGAAGCCGTCAAAATCATGGCTCAAGTTGCCGAAGAAACGGAGATGATTCTCGAGCCGCGCGAGCGTTTCCAAGGTCTGCCCAAGACCGTGCCGGAAGCGATCAGCGTCAGTGCGATCTCGCTCGCGCGCGATTTGCAAGTCGAAGCCTTTCTTATCCCGACAACCTCCGGCAACACGGCGCGTTTAATCGCACGCTACCGACCAAAGCAACCGATCATCGCCGTCAGCCCGGACCCGCGGACGGTGAAAATGCTCTGTCTGGTTTGGGGCGTGTACTCGACCCCATCTCGCAGTTTCAAAAGCACCGACGAAATGGTGCAGGTGCTGCAACGTAAAGCGCTCGAATCGGGCATCGTCAAACGCGGCGATCTCGTTGCCATTACCGCAGGCCTACCTCTGCATCAAGCCGGCACCACCAACATGATCACTGCCAAGGTGATCGACTAGCGCATGCTTAGACGACGCATCGAGGCAACGGCGGCATTGCGTTCCGCCGTATATTTTTTTAGTTCCGCTTTCTCAAGAATGTTTTACAAGAAGCGGCCAGTTGGGAATAGCTTCGATTTTCGGACTAACGACTCTGAGGCGTAAAAACGTGATCGATGATGTAATTAGCCACCTCGCGTCCCTGAGCGATACCGGCGGTTTTGTCGAATGCCCAGTGGACGCCCAGATAGATTCGACTCTGCCCGTTTTCCTCTTCGGCCTGAGATAGATTGGCATAGCTGCGCGATAAGCGTGGTCGAACGACGCCCGTATTGTCCTTGGTCACGCCATTGAACTCATCGGACTCAAAATCAAACGGAATCCTATCGGTGTGATAAAAGCGCCGTAATATCTGAAACAGCGCCGCGCCAAAAGTCGCGTGACCGGACGCATACGATGGAAACGGCGGCGTGAAGTTGGGGCCTATTTTGTTGCTCGCGGGAGCACCAAGCGGAGTCCAGGTTGTGAAGCCAGCCTGACGAATGGCCGTGATCGGCCGGCAGAATTCGTATTCGTACTTGGATTTCCACGCTGCCAAACCCGCATCGGCCATGGCTACATTGATCAGCGCGAGCAAACGTGCCAATTCCAAGCCGCTTGAATTTTTCTGCTGGGCAATCTGTAGCGCGATTTGGTTAAACAGTCGTGGTGGTGTGCCCACTCCGGGAGTGCCGTCGTAGCCCCAGAAAACTCCGATTTGAGTCTGCTCCGAAGTGCGAGTCGTATCCGTGACGGAGCCCTCAGCCGCAATCGAGCAAGCCCTAGGATCACTGCCACAACCGCCGTAATTTTTCACCTCCTCGAACGCAGCAATGAATTCGGCACTTCCCGCCACAGGCGGCGGCGGGATTGGGAACTGATCGGCCGAAGGTAATACGAACGGCGAAACCAACTCGCCCCAGCGCGATCCCAACGCGATGGGAATTACACTGATTGGATCTTGGCGCCACGTATCAGCCTCCATCGCGGGTAGATACTCCGTTCCATAGAGCTCCTCCGGATATTGCGAGCCATCATTAGCTCGCGCCGCGAGAATCGCTGCGGCAACCCGACGGCCGAGATCGATACCGTTGCGCTTAGTCGGGGTATCGGGCATCTTCCGCAGCTCTTCAGAAAGCAGCGTGTCGAATTTCGCCGATTGTAACGGAAACAGCATCAACAATGTGTCATGCGCCGCCTGGGCCACCGCCACCTCGATGGATGCCGGCCCGGCAACCTGATTCATGTCGGTAAAATTGTGGTAAACGCCGGCGATCGCATTCGCCGCGTCGAAGATTGCAATCTGAACGATGGCAAACGCCCTCGCAGTACGTAGTGGCCCCAATTGGTTGGGTATCGGCAATGCATGGTCGGCGGCATTGGCATCAAGCATAATACCACTCCAGCGCCGCACCGCGTCGATAGCGAAGCGCGCGCGCGGCCGTTGGGAGTCTGTGTGCGGCACGGATTGGTAGCGGCCACCCCAGTAATCACGTTGATTCACCGACGCAGCATCAACCCCGCCGATGATCAGGAGTGATCCAATCGCGATGACGGCGAAACGAAAGATAATTGTTGTATTCAAAGGCCGATTCATGCGGCGCTCCTTCAATACCACGCCATAAGCAATCGATGCACCATTGACAAATCGCCACTCCTACGGCGAATTTCGCCTACCAACAGCACTTGAAACATCACCACCTACAGCGACGTTGTCTGCTGCAGACTACAAATCTTTCCAACTTGCAACCGCCGCGAGAATCGCGCTAGATAGGATGAGAATTCGCCGGAGGTGACCCATGTCCGAAGCACTCAAACAATTCGAAGAAGAGCTGCAAAGCAAAAACTTCAAAGGTTACTGGCAGAACCAGCAGGGCGATCTCGCGCGCCAGCCAGTAGCATCCTTCGACGCCTGCCACTGGAAAGGCAAAGATCTGTTCGCCGCCATGGAAAAAGCCGGCGATGTAGTCGGCCTTGACGTCTCGTTCCGACGCGTGATTCAGCTGTGGAATCCGGCGTTGAAAAACGGCACCTCGCGCACCCTGGTGTTGAATCTTCAACTGCTCAAACCCGGCGAGAACGCCGGATCACACCGCCACATCGCCGGCGCGATTCGATTCATTTTAAAAGGCCATGGTACCCGGCTGATCGTTGAGGGCGAATCCTTCGAGATTGGCGAAGGCGATTTTGTCACCACGCCGAGCTGGACTTGGCACGACCACGAAAACCGCGGCGAGAGCATGATGTGGCTCGACGGGCTTGACGCGCCGCTGGTGCGGTTATTGGAAACCGATTTTCACGAGCCCGATCCGCGCAAGAAACAGACCGTTACCCGCCCAGACGGCTACACGCTTGCCACCACCGGTCCGCTGCGCCCGGCCTGGGTCAAGCCGAATACCATCCAACCGCCGGCGTTTTGCTACAAGTGGGCCGACACCGAAAGCGCGCTCAACAAAGTCGGCGAGCAGCCGGGGGATGCGTTTAACGGCATCGTTCTCGATTATGCCAATCCATTGAATGGCGGCCCGACACTACCAACCATGAACTGTCAGATCCATATGCTGCGCGCCGGGGAAAAAACCAAAACCCACCGCCACACCAGCTCGGATATTTATCACGTCTGGCGCGGCAGCGGTGTCAGCTACATCGGCGACAAGCGCTTTGAATGGGAGCAAGGCGATTCTTTTGTGGTGCCGCTGTGGCAAAACCACCGCCATGAAAACACCTCGAAGGACC
>DATLCH010000068.1:0-4058 GCA_035526465.1 Candidatus Limnocylindrales bacterium
CGGCGCCGCGCCGCTGGGGCGCGCGCTCGCCGCGCAAGAGTTTCAGCCGCAGGTCGGCCAGGATGGTAAAGATGTGATCTGGGTGCCAACTCCGCAGGAGTTGGTCGACAAGATGCTCGAGATGGCCAAGGTGACACCCAAAGATTATGTCATCGATCTCGGTTCAGGCGACGGGCGCACCGTCATCACGGCGGCAAAACGAGGGTCCAAGGCACTTGGCATCGAATATAACCCCGACATGGTGGAACTTTCCAAACAGAGCGCGGCAAAGGAAGGCGTCAGCGACAAGGCGAGCTTCGTCAAGGCGGATTTATTCGAAAGCGATTTCTCCCAGGCGCAGGTCATTACCATGTTTTTGCTGTCGAGCATCAACCTTAAACTGCGCCCGAAAATTCTCGAATTAAAACCCGGTACGCGCATTGTTTCGAACACTTTCGACATGAGTGATTGGAAACCGGATGAAACTGCGATTTTACCGGGCTGCAATTCGTGGTGCACTGCTCATTTGTGGATCGTGCCGGCCAAAGTCGCGGGCACATGGATGTTGCCTCAGGGTGAACTGACGCTCAAACAGACTTTTCAAAACATTACCGGCGTGCTGAAATCCGCCGGGGTCGAAACGCCCGTCAATGGCAAAGTAAACGGTGAAACCATTAACTTTACAGCCGGCAATGCCGAGTATAGCGGTCGCGTCGCCGCCAATAGCATCGAAGGCACGATCAAAAATGGCGCCACATGGACGGCAACTCGGCGGTAAGCAATTCGTCTAAGACCATTGTCGCAGCACAGCCGGCTTCTCGGGTTGACTATTTTACGACGGAAAATCGGCCGGCCTCTCCACTATTGTAAATGCGCCTGCTATATTTGCGCGCTAGGAGGATCAACATGGATCTAAGAAAATTGATTGCCAGCGCATTTGTCAGTGCGACTTTGATTGTCAATGTCGCGGGGAATTTAAGTTTCGCGCAGCCAGCGAAGGAATTTCAACCGGAAGTCGGCCAGGCCGGTAAAGACGTCGTCTGGGTGCCGACGCCGCAGGCGCTCGTCGATAAAATGTTGGAGATGGCTAAGGTCACACCCAAAGATTACGTCATCGATCTCGGCTCCGGCGACGGCCGCACGGTGATCACGGCCGCAAAAAAGGGGTCCAAGGCCCTCGGCATCGAATACAATCCCGACATGGTCGAGATTTCAAAGAAAGCCGCCGCCAAAGAAGGCGTTAGCGACAAAGCGAGCTTTATGAAGGCCGACCTGTTCGAGAGCGACTTCTCTCAAGCGCAGGTCATCACTATGTTTTTGCTGCCGAGCATAAACATCAAGCTGCGCCCGAAGATCCTCGACCTGAAGCCCGGCACGAGGATCGTGTCGAACTCGTTCGACATGGAAGATTGGAAGCCGGATCAGACTGAAAAAGTTGAGGGATGCACGAATTGGTGCACCGCTCATCTGTGGATCGTCCCTGCCAAAGTCCAGGGCACCTGGAAAACTCCCCAAGGCGAGCTCGCGCTCAAACAGACTTTTCAGAATATCACCGGCACACTCAAGAACGGCAACGTCGTCACACCGATCACTGGCAAACTGAACGGCGAACAAATCAGCTTTTCCGGCGCCGGCGTGCAATACACCGGACAAGTTCAGGGCAATACCATGGAACTCAACGGTGGCAGTGCCAAATTAACCGCCACTCGCGCCGCTAAGTAAACAAATCAACTTGAGATAAAAAAGCCGCGCACTCTAAAGTGCGCGGCTTTTTTATCGGCTGCGTTCACCGTCACGCCATCGAGAACGCGACACACGGGTCTACTCTTTGTTGGGTGGTGTTAGATAGCTTCATCGGCCGTTACCAACTACGCCATCGTCGCCGTATCGGAGCAATACCAGCGACATCGGCCTCGGCGAGTAGCCTTGCAGTCTGCAAATGGGCACGGGCGAATCACCGAGGCGGCAGCGGTCCGGCGCCGACAAGTTTCTTGAATAGTTCGACGACCTCGCGATCGCGCGGAATTTCCCTAATCGCCTTTTCATGGTTTTCCGGTAACAGCGGCGTTGCCTCATCCCCGCTCAATTTTTTATATTGCCGCGAGAAATCTGGATCCTGAAAGGTCTTTCGAAAAGCAGCCTGGATAATTTCAACGCGATCCTTCGGTGTTCCCGGCGGTAGCACGAAAGGCGTGCCAGCGATTCTAAAACCGCGCGCCATATTGGCCAACTTGCGATCTAAATCCGATTTGGCAAAGCTCTCGATTTCCCGTAACTGGGGAAATTGCCCATGCTTGTTGCCTTTGGGAACTTCGAGGATCGCGTGAAAGTCCACGGGTGAACCTTTCTCGAGCCACTCCTTATTACGTTGGGTAATCGAGTCGGCGCCGGTCGCGCGCGCGTCGATCTCGCCGCGAATAAGCGCTGGATCGAGTTCGGCACCGCTATAAGCGGCAACGAACCTTGGCTCCTTTAAACCCAATAGATAGGCGAATAAGCGCCCCTCGTTGTAAGTAACGAAACCAACGGACTGAGCACCGATACGGACCCCTGATGCCGCTTGCAATTTTTCAACGCTGGTAAACCCCGCCTCGTGTCTGCTGAGAAAGACCGCATGATACTCGCTGTAAGGCGAACCCAGGTAGGAAAACTTATCGATGTCGTATTGCACTCCAGCCTCGCCAAGAATTGCGGCAGAAATCATACCGATACTCGGATTGCCGATGGTGAGCCCGTCCGGTTTCGCGGTTCGGAACAGATGATTGGCCGCCATCCGCCCTCCCGCCCCGGGCATGTATTCCATCATGATGGTAGGATTTCCGGGAAGATACTTTTGCAGAAACGGCACTAAAGCCTTGGTTCTCGCATCTCCCGTCCCGCCAGGATCGCGTCCCTGGATTATGGTAACCGTCTTACCTTGAAAGAACGGCGCTTGCGCATGGATCGGTTCTACAGCTAAGCCGATTAAAGCGAGCGTCGCAGAGGCTAACGCCAATCGCAGCGCGGAATACGGCAAGTAGGGCCAACGATTCATCGTTTCTCCCGTTTTTACACGGTAGATTGGGACACTAAACCTTTCGATTTCAATATCCAGCGCTTCACGAGCAGCGCAAAACCGTTCCTGTTTTACGACCTATACGGGCAAGACAATTTTCCGAAACTACCGCAGCGTCGTCAGAGAGCTGGCGTATCAATCTTGAACAGCAATCGGTTAATCATGCTTCGCCCCTGGCCCCGCGTATATTTCCAACTTGTTGCCATCGGGGTCCAGGAAGTAGGCCTGTGGGCCCCAGAACACGCCGGTGTTGCGATCTTCTATATTGAACACTTCGACGCCATGCTCACGCAGATGGTCGATGGAGGAATGGAACTCTTCGGGCTTTACCCTGAACGCGTGGTGCACCGGCGTGCTCTTGTTGGAGTCATATTTTAGCGGTTGGTCACCCTTCGCCAGAATCAGATAGTCGTCGCCCGTGCGCAAGAATACCATGCGCGGCGATTGCTCGACGACTTTCAAGTTAAGCACCCCTTCGTAAAATTTCCGGCTACGATCCAAATCGGTTACCGCCAAACTGAAATGCAGCATGCCTTGAGTCTGTAACATTTACGTTTCCTCCCTTACCTTTGGATGCTGTCGCCTTTTGATCAACGTTGCGTTACCCGCACCGTTTAGATTTCTTCGAAGAGAACTCAACTGTGCGTTCATAATTCCGGCATGTGTCGTCACCCGGGTGAAAACCGGGGTCCATTCTTAACCCTAAGTCCTGGATACCGTTTTCCAACGGCATGAGGACACTATCCGTCACCTGGATGCCATCTGCCAGCATTGCGGATATTCCATTCGCGCCTAAGCTGCGTGAACCATCAATCCTCCACCACCTGCACCGCCGCCTCGACGCCGTTGCGCTCGAGGATCTCGACGTACTCGCGCTGGATCGCCGGATCTTCCTCATCCATTGGGATCATCGTCCAGGCCGGATTGCGAAATCGATCATGGCTGTATTTGGGACTGTCGCCGCGCATGGCGAAGTGGCGCATGTTGCCTTTCCCGGTATTGAAGTGGCCATGCCACATCAGAT